>JAPOYZ010000383.1:11731-15900 GCA_026706325.1 Candidatus Aminicenantota bacterium | reverse complement strand
TGACAAGGCGATCGTAATAGCTGGAGGCAACAGACGAGTAGGCGTCGCCGACGGCCATCCGGCGCGCAATTTCGTCCCGTACGCGTTTGCGCAGCCCGTAGTCGTCGTAGCGCAAATCATTCACAGGCAGGAGGTTTCGGTCTTCGGCGTAGAGCACGAATAGCAATCGATATAGGAAGATCAATGCCGACTGCCGAACGTCGGGCAGGTTTTCCCCCGTGGCATCTGCCAGAGCTTCCACAAGTTTGGGATAGGCGCTCTCGAAGACGATGCCCGAGAGGTCCTGGGCGACCTGTTCCTCGTAGCGCTTTCCCTCCGCCAAAGCGAGTTCCAGAAACGAGGAGGTTGCACCTTTTTTGAGGGTGAAGGAGTCACGTCGGAACAGTAGGTGGAAGAGGCGAAGAAGATCTTCGTTGCCGGGTTTGAGCATCTCCGCCAACTCGGCTTCAAAGTAGCCGCTGGCGCGGGGCCGTGCGCGATAGTCATAGAGGCGCCACACTCCTCCATTCGTCAGTATTCCCCATCGGATGCGGTTGTCAGACACGATCTCGGCCGTCGAGAGATACCGGAGGATCTGGCCGTGGGGCGTGCCAGCCTTCATCTGACCAACCTGGTCACGGGCATCCAGTGCACGACCGAAACGCTTGCTCTCCTCCACCGCCAAAGCATCCCGGAAGCGATCGTCGGGCCTCTTCTTGGCAGCAGCCCGCAATTTCGATTTCGCCCCTGCGAATAGAAGGTGGTCCGGAATGTCTTCGTTACGAGATGCGCCCTGCTGGGGCAGATAGTCGATCCATCCCAGGAGTTCCAGAATCGGACGGATCAGATTCTGTTCAGTAACGGCTTCGTTCGGTTCCTGGAACCCACTAAATCCCGTGTAAAGGCAAAGAAGGGCATCCCCGAACTTACCGAAAGTCTCCGACTGGTCCACAGAAGCCTTCCACTCGGGAGTGACCTTGATGCCGTCGGTGAGGAAGTAATGAGTGAACAATTGGCCGGACATTTCAGTTCTTCAGTGGATTCCGTGCGGGAGCAACAGCATATTGAATTGCGCACGAGATTATAGATTCGGTCTGTGTCTATTTTTCGGAGGATCAGGCGAAAAAGGGTCCCGGAAACATAATCCGCTGCGGCATCAACAGACTCATCCCTTCGTCAGCATCAGCATGGTAGGCAGGGAAAGGGGCCGAGCCCGCCGCTGCCCCATCCGGGTGACGAGGTTAAGGCTATGTTTAACGGAACATAGTTTCTATATGAAGACTCTCAACTGCGAAATGCCGGGTTTGGACGATCTGGTCCGCATACTCATCCCGCTTTGTCCTAGATCCTGGCTGTCCGTGACTCAGAGCACGGGTCGGCGAAGTCCGGACTTTCGCTCACGCGGAACCAGTCGGGATCCGCGTCATTTGGTGCCGCTTTGACGTTAGTCGGCTGAAGAATTTCGTTGGTGACTCTCGCTAGTCCGCAAGAAGAGACTCCGGTGATCCCTTTTGATTCACCAGACATCCAAGCAATGGCGGGACACGGATCGAACGGGATCGGGATGAGACCGGGGGTGGGTCGCGGCAACATCGTCAGGTTGTCTCACGGCAGACCGTCCGGCTAAAATATGCGCTCACCTCGACGGAATGGTGTAGGTGAAATTTGGAGGTGATTTCCAATGATCCGGGCACTGAATCAATCCAATAGAGTTTGTTTGCTTCTGCTTCTCTTACTGGTTGCGGTGAGCTGCTCCTCCAACGTCCGGCGGGAGATGGAGGATGCGGTGGAGGCCGGCGAGGCTTCCGATGTGGAAGACCTGATCGTGGACGGGGCCGACCCCAATCGCGTCTATGGCGGCAAGTCGCTGCTGGTCAGGGCGGCCGAGCAGGGACACGCCGGGGTGATCCAGGCCCTGGCGGCGGGTGGCGCCGATCTGTCCTGGGCGGATCCGGACGGAAAAACGGCCCTGATGCATGCGGTCGAAAAAGGGCACCTTGAAGCTGCGGACGCGCTCTTGGGACTGGGAGGTGAACTGGACGGCGAGGACCGCCGGGGAGAGCGGCCTCTGGCTTTGGCGGCCGCCGAGGGACAGACGGCCATGGTGGAATTCCTCTTGGAGAAAGGCGCCGACGCGGGGGCCAAAGACGCCGCGGGCCGGACACCCCTCATGCGGGCCGCGGAGGAGGGGCACACGGACGTGATCCAGGTCTTGGAAGGGGCCGGGGCCAAGGTCAAGGACTCGGACAACTCGGGTCGGACCCCTCTGCTTTTCGCGTCCACCGGCGGACATACGGCAATCGTCTCCGATTTTCTCTCCAAGGGGGCCGACGTCAACGCCTACACCAAGATGGGATGGACTCCTCTCATGGTGGCATCGGGGGAGGGTCACCTGGAGACCGCGAAGGTTCTTTTGGAGAAGAAAGCCCGGGTCGACTACAAGGACGCGGACAAGCGCACCGCCCTGCTCTGGGCGGCGGGTCGAGGTCAGACTGCCATGATCGAGCCTCTCCTGGAGAATGGAGCCCAATTGGACGCCATGGACAACAATGGCCGAAACGCCGTCTGGCTCGCCGCCAGTCACGGCAACGACGAGACGTTGGCACTGTTGCTGGAGAAGGGGCGAAAGAAATGGCCGCGATCTCTTCGGTATTTCCGGGACGCCGGCGACAGACGAGGCCAGACCCCACTCATGGCGGCGGCGGAAGGGGGTCACATCGGGAGCATGAATCTGCTCATCGACTCGGGTTCCAGAATCAGGACCCGCGCCCGGCGGTCCGGATGGACGGCCCTTCTCATCGCCGCAAACCAGGGTAAGACCGAAGCGGCCAAGCTCCTGATGTCCAAGGGGGCCAACGTGAACGCCAAGACCAAGGATGGTCTTCCGTGCTTGATGCTGGCTGTAAACGAAGGGCACGCCGACACGGTGGAGGCTCTGATTCAAGGTGGAGCCCGGATCAATTTTCGTCTCAACGCCGATTGGACTCCGTTGATGCACGCGGCTTCGGAGGGCAGGGAAAAGATCGTACGTTCGCTTTTGGCGGGAGGCGCCGAAATCGAGGCTACGAACTACAACGGCTGGACCGCTCTCATGCTGGCGGTTGCCGAGAAGGAACCCGAATGCGTCCAGGCCCTGATCGATGGCGGCGCCGAGGTCAACATCAAGGGAAACGATGGCCGGAGTGCGCTGAAGCTGGCGGTTCAGCAGGGTTACGGACGAATTGTGGGGATTCTCACCGAGGCCGGAGCCACGCAATAGTCTTCAGGAGGGGACATTTCTGTCCCCTCTTCTTCTTTTTCATTCGAATATTCTTCAACTTCCCATTTTCAGGTTGCCCACGAATCGGCGGTTGGGAAACCGCCGCTCCATCAGCTTGGGTCGCGGAAGGTCAGGACTCGCTTGGGGTTTTCCACGAAGATCTGGTGGAGAGCCTTCTCGTCCACGCCCAGGTTCTTCAGACGGGGCACGATGTTCTCCAGGATGTGCCCGTAGCCGTTTCCGCCGTAGGTGACCAGGTCGCACTGGAAGCAGCAATCCTGAGCCGCCGTGACGGACCCGGCGTAGCCGTCGGCCACCAGCGTGGCGATGATGTGGTTCCGCAGGTCGTCAGGCGGATGCTGGCGGCCCGCACCGGCAAAGTACATTTCCCGTCCGTAGGTGTCGAATCCCAGCATGCAACCGGTGTCGGCCAGGCGCTTGTACCGGTCCAGGTCTTCGCGATAGCGGTTCTCGATGTGGCTCATGATGACCCGGTCCGGTTGGACGCCCTCCTCCTTCAGCAGCTCGATGAGGGAGAGGGGTGAGTCGGGATCGTGACCGGGATGGACGGAGATGGGGGCGCCGGTTTCGAGGTGCGCGCGGGCGCCTGCACGGAACGTCTTTTCCTCGTCGGGGTGCAAGGGCCAGGAAGCCCCCAACTCGCCGATGAGGCCGGAGAGGACATCGGTGCCGTGACCGCCGCGGGTGATGTCTCCCACGATCTCTTCCTGGATGTCCTCGATGGTCTTGGAGTCCATGTCCGGCGGATGTGAGGGATAGATGTAGTATCCGCTGCCGGCGATCACGTGCAATCCGGTTCTCTCGGAGATCCTCCTGAGACCGGCCGGGTTGGGTTCGATGCCGTTGATGGTGCAGTCCACCATGGCTCGTCCGCCCAGGTCCATGTAGAGCTCGACCTCCGAGGCGATGA
>JAPOYZ010000383.1:0-11706 GCA_026706325.1 Candidatus Aminicenantota bacterium | reverse complement strand
CCTGAGGTTGGGCCGCGAGCTCATGGTGTTGTTCCGGACCCAGCCCAGAGTGGACAGGCTCAGTTCCTGGTCCGTGAGCTGTTTCCCCTTCTCGTCCTGAGGCGGCTGGTAGTAGCAGGTCAGGTCGAAATAGAGGTGCTCGTGAATCAGGGTCACCCCCAGGTCTTCGGGCTCGATGGGACCGGTCACCGTCTGAATCTTGCCTCGTAGCGCTTCGATCATGCTGTCCTCTCCATTTGTCTTTGTTTTGGGTTGGATTTGGCGTCCTCCAACCGCTGAGTCCGGGGCCCGTTGCTTCTAACTTCCGAATCTGACTTGCTGCAGCCGCGCCGGAGTCCGGGCCAGGGCTTCGGTCTCGTCCTCTCCTACCAGGATCGTCTGGCTCAAATTCACACCGTACTCGCCGTACTTGCGGACCGACATGGGGAGGTGGAAGGTCATGCCGGCTTCCAGTGGTCGAGGATTGTCGGTGCGCATGAGAAAGTCCACCTCTTCGATCCAGCTTGGCGGATAGCCGATTCCCACCGGATAGCCGAAGTTGTAATGGAAGACGTGACCGGGAAGGACCGGCTCCAGGATCGCCAGCGCCGTGCGGGCCACGTGAGCGGCTTCGACACCGGGGCGCGCCTCCTCCCGGATACAGGCGAGCGCCGCGCGGCCGGCCGCCTCCACGCGTTTCATGTCGTCCGACGGCGGTCCCAGAACCGCGGTGCGCATGAGGGGCGCCACGTAACGCCGCACCTGGGCCGTCAGTTCCAGGAAGACGGTCTGTCCCCGGCGCAGCGGCAATCCCATGAAGGTGCTGTGGGCGCTGCCCGCCCGGTAGCCGGCGGCCACGATGGGTCCCCAGCAGACGGTGTCGCTGCCGTTGCCGTACATGGCCTCCATGATGGCCGCGGCCACGTCCGAATCCCGTTGGCCTTTCCGCATGGCGGCGTAGGCCGCCTCCACCCCCAGATCGGTGAGGATGGCGGCCCGGCGCATGCAGGCGATCTCGGCCGGCGACTTGACCAGCCGGGAACGCTCCACCACGCCGAAGGGATCCTCGATCCGCAAGGCGGACAAATCCCCTGCCAGACGCCGGTAGTGGTCCGGCGAAACCGCCCGGTTGCGCCGCTCCAGGCCCAGTGTCCGGACCTTCAGCCGGCGCACCGCGTCCAACGTGACTCGAAGCGGGTCTTCGAACGGTCCGTAGAACACCTGCCCCCGATGCCAGCAGGAGTTCGCTGCCCGGGCCTCCTCGAAATGGGAGGTGACCAGAATCGGGTCCCCGCCGGCAGGGACCAGAAGGCACTGGTAGTCGGAGAGGTTCTCCGTGTCCATCCCGGAGAGGTAAAAGACGTTGTGGGGACTGAACAGGACCAGCGCGTCCAGGGACCGCGACGCCATGGATTCGTGGACCCGTTTCAGGCGGCGTCGGTACTCGGCGACGTCGAAGGCGGGCTCTCGGGGGATGGGCATGTCCGTCTTCTCCTTAACAATCGGGTATCAGTTTCCGGCGGCCCTCGAGGCCGCGGGGGCGTGTCCATCGCTGAACAGCGAACCCATGGACTCGTCCACTTGGAAGGTTCCTCCGCCGACGAGTTGAAGCGCCTGCCAGAGGGTCACCTGGTTCGCCGTCAGGACGGGCTTGCCATCGACCGCTTCCTCCAGACCGGCGACCCAGCCGGCCGAGTGCATGGCCGTGTCGGGAACCACGATGGCTTCGGCGTCCGGGTGATCGTTGCTCTGGACGAAGCGGGTGACCTGCTCCTGGTTCAACAGGGCCACTTCCACCCCGGTGATGATGCCCAGGCAGTCCAGATGGACCGTCTCGACTCCGGCATCGGCGAGGAACCGTTTCAGCAGCAGGGTCACGTCCCGGGGATAGCTGGCGGCCACCGCAACGCGCCGGATGTTCAGGAAATGAAGGGCCGAAACGAAGGCCAGGGAGGTGCTGGAGACCTGGACTCCCAGGTAGTCGGCCACCGGCCGGACCTGATCCCGCGCCCCGTCCAGTCCGTAGACGAAGCTGCCGCTGGTACAGGCCCACATGGCGGCGTCCACCTGCTTGGGAGCCAATTCCCGGGCGCCCTCCAGGAGGCGGTTCACGTCCCCCGTAGCCAGGCAAGCGTCCTCGCGGTGGGCGTCCTCGGAAATGGTGGTGTGCACGACCTCCATCTCCACCCGGGGACGGACCATGGGAGCCATGCGGGGGTAGTCATCTTCGGCCGAATGAAACGGATAGAGGATTCCGATGCGCGCTTTCTGATCAGTCATGAGATTTGGCAGCGATTGTCTCCGCCTGCTTGGGCAAGCACAACACCAGCGTCAGCGACAGCGCCGCCATGGCCAAACCGAATCCGAAGCTGGCGGGAAAGCCGAAGGCGTCGGCGAGGGCGCCGTGGAGCGCCGGTGCGAAGGAACTGACGGGAAGCACCAATGAAAGGAAGGCGTTGTTCCGGGCCGCCGCGGCCGCCGCGGAGACGCTGATGACGTAGTTGGGAAAATAGGCGCCGGCCAGTTCGCCCCCGCCCATGAAGGCGAAGGCCATCAGGAAGGCGTGGCCCGGCACCACCCAGGCCCAGAGGATCCCTGCCGCCGTGAGCAGCACCGTCGTCACCAGGGGCGCCCGGATCCCCCAACGAATCATGATCACTCCCAGGGCGAAACCGGTGACGGCCTTGAATCCGAAGCGGAGGGCGTTCATGTAGCCGGCGTAATCCTTGGGATCGGCCCCCAGGGCCTCCCGGCTGTAAAGGGAGAGGTTGGTCGTGGAGTTCCAGGCCAGGAACAGGAACAGATACGCGATCCAGATCAGGAAGAGGGTCCGGCCCTGGAGATAGGACCGGAACGTGGTCTTCATGGTCTCGGCGAAAGGGGGTTTCTTCTCTGCGATATCCACCAGGCGGAAGCGCGTGGCCAGGAAGGCGACCCCTCCCGTGCAACCCGCGGCCATCAGGTAGAGGAGCCCGAAGTCTTTGGGATGGGACAGAGCCGGAATTCCCCCGCCCAGGATGAACTGGGCCAGCAGGTTGCCCACCACCGCCAGGATGGGTGTGAAGGCGAAGGTCCATTTCAGGCAGCGGGCCCGGCCCTTCAGGCTCGTTCCCCGCTTCAGGCACTGGTACATGTAGACGATGGAGGAGGAGTCCGCCAGACCCAGGACCAGCCCTTGACCGATGACGATCCCGAGGCGGATCGAATCCGCCACCGGCAGGAACAGCGACAGCGCCACCAGGACCAGGGAAGAGGAGGTGACCAGGTTGGCCGCCACCACCACCGTCCGCTCGAAGCGGTAGGCCAGGGTCCAGGAGAGGATCACGGGAAAGAAGAATCCCAGGAAGTAGGCCGAATTGGGCAGGTTGGCCACGGCGGCGCTGGCGCCCAGCTTGTCGCACAGGGCCGCCTGTACGATTCCGACGTAGACCACGGGCGAGGCGAAGTAGATCAGGAGATGGGAGATGGCAAAGACCCAGGAGTTGTGCCGGTCCATGTCCCGGGTGACCGCCTCGGGGTTCGGTGCCTCGCTTGTCATCTGCTCCTCTTACCGTCCCGTTACGTGGAAACCGACATCATAGGCCATTGCACCGCCGCCGTCGCGCCGCGATCTGCGAGTACGACAGACTCATCTCATTCCGTTCACCCTTGAGCTGTTCTCGCGGGCTGACGAGCATGGAGACAGGATCTCCGATGTTCCTGGCCGGCGTGGACGAGTGGTCAGGCTTCCAGTCTTATTCGTGAGAAGCCTATGACGGTGGTTGAGAACCAACAACTTCTCGGCATTGCCTCGCACCCGGACGCAGCAAGTTCATTCCATAGCTGATCGGCGGGCTCGACTGATTTTTCGTCAGACTTGACCCGCCGTCGTTTGCCGTAGTGGGCAAAGCCTTTCGGACATGGAAGAAAGTGGATCAGGAGCAAGAGGCATCCAATGAAGGTCCGCGACGTCATCCGCACGCTGAAAACGCACGGTTTTCGTCGGGAACGTCAAAGTGGCGGCCACAGACAATTCGAAGGGATCATCGGCGGGAAACGCCGATTGGTGACTGTCCCAGGGAAGTACGGTGACGATGTGCCCAAGGGCACGCTGGCGTCGATCAGGCGTCAGTCTGGTCTCCCAAGCCGCTCGTTCCGTTAGGAGAGCGCCGGGACTTGAGAACGGAGCGTAAACTCACGAGATCTGTCTCCGTCGCCCCGCAAGCTGTACAACCAAGTCATGAGCGCCAGCTTGAACCTCACATGCCAAGGGGACTTTCGCGTCAAGAATCGTCGCCGCTCTTCCGCCGGCAAATCGGCAACCCTTTCCAGGTACATCTGGATGCACCTGTCAAGCGCCTCCTCCACTTCACTGATCGAAGCGCCGAAGACGGCGATGTCAAGGTCAACGCAGACCGCTTCCCAGTTTTCGTCGCTGCCGTAGGCATAGCATCGAAATTTTAGGCTCATACCATCCCAACGTTGCTTTCGCGATGCATGCGATGACTGTCGCGCCCCCTGCACGAGAGCATGGATTGCGAGTTCTTGGAAACATTTTAACCCATCCGGCGCCGCTTCGCCGTGCGTTGGGAAACTGCCTTCTCGTCCTTGACTTTTGCCGGGTCGGACCCAAGAATTCGGGCGGAAACCGAGAACCTCAGGGAGGGTGTTTTATGCGGAAACCCAATCGTTTTCTGCTCTTGGGGCTGACCTTGCTCCTGCTGCCGTCCTGTCAGCCGGGCGCACCCGCGGAGCCGAGCCCGGTCCGGGAGATCGATTCCAGAGTGCAGCTCTTTGTGGACGACCACCTGATCGCCGACAGCGACCGGGTCTGGCGTTCCCTGACCGGGGCTTACAACACCCGTCCCCGGAAAGTTGCCGAAAACCCCATCATCAAGCCGGACCGCCCCTGGGAAGGCTACCTGGTGCTGCAGCCGGGCAGCGCCATCTACGACGAAGAGGAGCAGATCTTCAAGCTTTGGTACAACACCTTCGGCAATTCGCGGAAAACCGACGTCCGCGAGTTTCTCTGCTACGCCACCTCCAAGGACGGAATCCACTGGGAGAAGCCCGAGCTGGGCATTGTGGAGTTCCGCGGTTCCAAGGCCAACAACATCGTCCTCGACTGGGTCAGTTGGAACCACGTGGTCCTCAAGGAGCCGGACGACCCCGACCCCAACCGCCGTTACAAGATGGCCTACTGGCAACATCACGACCGGCCCAAGCACGGCATCTGGGTCGCCTTCTCGCCCGACGGTCTGAACTGGACCGACTACGAGAACAATCCGGTGGTGCCCATCTGGGGCAGCGGCGACACCTTCGGCCTGATGCGGGACCCCGGCACGAAACAGTACTGGCTCTACCACAAGACCAGCCCCGGCGGACCGCGCAAGGTGTCGCGGCTGGTGAGCGACGACTTCATCCATTGGCGCGACAGCCGCTTCGTCCTGGAGCCGGACGAGTTCGACCCGCCCCACACCGAGTTCTACGGGGTTTCGGCCTTTCCCTACGGCTCTAGCTACCTGGGATTGATCTGGGTCTTCCATACCGACATCCAGACCATGGACGCCCAGTTGGCATCCAGCCGGGACGGTGTGAACTGGGAGCGGTCCGTTTACCGCCGGCCCTTCATGGTCCTGGGCTACCAGGTGAACGGCTACGGCGGAAGCAGTTTCGACAGCGGGATGCTGTTCCCCATCTCGACGCCGGTGGTCCATGACGGTGAGGTCTGGATCTACTACTCGGGGTTCGACAACCTTCACAACGCCCCCGCGGCCGAACACAAGGGACAGATCGGCCTGATGAAGATCCGCCAGGACGGCTGGGCCGCCCTGGACGCCACCGCCGAGGGTTACGTCACCACTCACCCGCTCCGCTTCGAGGGAAGCACCCTGAAGGTCAACGTGGAACTGCTGGCCGGCGGCAAGGGAGGGGCGGACGCTCCCTGGAAAGAAATCTTCAACGACGACCCGGACAACAACGGCTATTTGCGGGTCGAACTCCAGGACCGGAGCGGCAGGACCATTCCGGGCTACGCCGCCTCGGATTCCACGTTGAGCGAGGAAGAGGGCGTTTACCGGACGGTGAGCTGGGAAGGAGGCGACCTGAGTGGCGTGACGGGCCCGGCCCGGCTCAAGTTCGTCTACAGCCGCGCCCGGCTCTACTCGTTCCAGATCAAATAGCGGCGCCATTGCACCGGACTCAGCCCTTTCCCGGCGGACGCCACCCGGCCGGCGGCGGAGCGGAGGAAATCGATGACAAGAACGTTCGTCACTTTGGATCAACTGCAGGAGGCACTGGATACGATTCTGGCGGCTCCCCGCCAGGAGGGCAGGGTGGAGGCCATCACCGCCTGTCCGGCCACGAACGTCCGGAAGTCTTTGAGCGAAGCCCGCCTCTCTCCTGAGGGGGGTCTGGAAGGGGACCGCTGGCAAGAGACCTGCTGGCGCAAGCTTCCAGACGGCAGCTCCGATCCCAAGGTGCAGTTGACCCTCATCAATTCGCGCCTCCTTTCCCTCATCGCCGGCAGCCGCGATCGCTGGTCCCTCTCGGGAGACAACCTGGCGGTGGACATGAACCTCACCGCGGAAAACCTCCCGGTCGGCACCCGTTTCCGGATCGGCGAGGCATTGGTGGAGGTCTCGGAACTGCCGCACACGGGCTGCAAGAAATTCTCGAGCCGTTACGGCGTCGACGCCCTGAAGTTCGTGAACGGCCCCGGTACGAAGGATTTGCGGTTGCGCGGATGCTACGTCTTCGTGGTGGAGGCGGGGCAGATCCGGGTCGGCGACTGCATCCGGAAACTGTAGGCGAGGCACACCGCCTGCCGCCATCGGCGGCATCGAGATCGTTTGCCGGGACCTGAAGGGCCAGGTCCTGGGGATTCCTGTCCATGAATTGATCGGCGGACGGGGCCGGGTCCGGATCTGTCCGGGAATCGGCAGGAGCGCTGCACCGTCCCGAGGGCGACCGGTGCACGTCCAAATGCGGGCGAGTTCGCGTTACGAGAGGCTCACCGGCGGCTCAGGGACGCGACCAAGGAGTTCGAGGCGATGGAGGTCACCCGGAATCGACATGGACAGGCGTAAGTTTATCTATGCAACGACGTTGCCGCCTCTACTGGGAGCGGGGACCGGGATGAGGCTCCCGACCCGCTTCCAGGGCCAGGGCCAGAGGTGGAGGAAACTGAAGCTCATCTTCCCCTGCGCCGAAGAAGGCGGCTGGGACCAGTGCCCGTCGGCTCCTCACATCGTCCAGGCCGGCGATCGGCTGCGCATGTACTACATGAGCATCGAGGGTCAGCGGAGGCGAATCGGCCTTGTGGAAGCGGACATTTCCGATCCCCTGAGTTGGAGAAAGGTTTCGAACCAGCCGCTCTTGGACTTCGGCCCGCCCGGGTCGATCGATTCCCACTGGGTGAGTTATCCCTGGGTGGTCCCCGTCACCGGGAAGCACTGGCACATGTATTACTGTGGCTGGGGGGGAGACTATCACTCCTTCGGCAGGTTCAAGGCCTATCGGACCACTCTGGCCGAGAGCGACGACGCCGGCCTGACCTGGAAGCGCAGCGGCCGGGCCCTGCTTGAATTGGGAAGGCCCTTTTCCTGCGACGAGCACGGCACCGGTTCCTGCGCCGTCCTGAAGGTCGGTTCGCAGTATTGGATGTGGTATACGGCCGTCGTACGCTGGCCTGAGACGAACAGCAAGATTTCAATCGCCCTTGCCGTCTCGAACGACGGGGGCCATACCTTCAGGCCGCATCCCGCGGGGGCGCTGATCAATATTCCGCCCCGGATCGACTCCTACCTTTCAACCTGTTCCAAGCCCTTCGTGGAAAAGACCGGGAGCGGCTTTCGAATGTGGTTCAGCGTCGTCAAAGACCATCGCCGTCTCTACCGCATTCACTACGCCGAGAGCCCGGACGGAATACGGTGGAAGTGGTGGCCCGACCCGGTGCTGGAGGTCAGCGAGTCGGGTTGGGACAGCGAAATGACCTGCTATCCTTGCATTTGGCGCTCGGCGGAACAGACCTACCTGTTCTATGACGGCAATCGCTTTGCTGGAATCGGGGTGGCGGAGTTGGTGGGTTGACGGTCCGTTGAACAGAGACTCATCGAGCGGATGCGTGGAAGCGGAAGTCATCCAGAGCGCCTTTGAAGAAGCCGCCCATGTCGTGGGTCAGGTCCCGGCTCAATGGCGCCCTGTTTTGGACGGGCTTCCGAAAATCCAGCTCCGCCCCTACCGAGAGAATGGATCGGCCCGTTCTCCTTCCGCCCGGGTGAGGCGCCGCTGCAACGAGCTGTCCGTCCAGGTAGAGGCGAATCATGGCGGCCTCTTCACTGTATTCCGCCAGGATGTGCTGCCACCGCTGCCGGACAACTGGCCGGGTAGCCCGGCACCGAGTGAAGCCATCGGCAGCGTTTGACCTTCCCACCTCGAATAGTGGCCGCCCCCGGCCGTCGATCCCGATACGCCATTCCCGGCTGGGAAAGCCCGAAAACATCCCTTCCACGTTGGACTTGCTCACCAGAGCCTGGGGACGGCTCACGTCGCCCGGCCACAGGTAAAATGAGATCGAAAGGCTTCCGCGCCCAAGAAGCGGCATGTGGTGAGCCCACAGGAAATCGTCCCGACCGTCGAACTCGTAGGCCGTTCCCGTCTCTGGACGGGCACCCGGTCGTCCCACCACGGCGCCCTCGTTCCGGCCCCGGTGCCCAAACGTGGTCCTGTCTTCCAAATGGCCGCCGCCGCCTTCATCCAGGGGCCAGTGACAGACCAAGCTGTCTGAGGGGGAGGCATCAAGGTATCCGAAGCCGTAGCCGATGGCACCCACGTACCTGGCGTCTTGCCGGCCTCCTCGTTCCCGCACCCCGTTCCACCACATCTGAACCCGGCCGTCCGGCAGGATCAAGACGCCGGGCTCATAGGTCGCCCAGTTATCCCAACTGAAGGGAGTCGTGGTTGCCAGGGGATTCGCCGGCCCGGGCGCAAATCGGAGTCCGTCCCGGGAAACGGCATACCCCAGATTGTAAGGCGCCGACCAGGTGCTACAGAACAGATAGTACAAACCTCCATGCCGGACGACACAGGGACCGGCCAATCCGCGGGCCGGCTGCCAGGCATCGCGGGCATTCCAGGCGGGGGTGTGGTTGCCATCCCCATCGGAGGGAACGGCAAAGTCTATTCCGTCAGGGGAGACGGCATAGCCGATGTGGTCGAAATTGCCGGAAGTCTCGGCCTGAAAGTACATGATATAGCCCCCTTCAGGCCGTTGAACGACGCAAGGTTCGCTGGCAGTGAGAATCGGCAGGCCGTTGATCTTCTTGCCCTCCAGTTGCGCCGCACCCAGGACCAGGCGGAAATTCTTCCAGTGAGTACCATCGTGGCTTTCGGCGTAGCCGATCTGCTCGATGCCGTTGGCCGAAAAGTAGATCCGGTAAAGCCCCCCCTCCTTGAAGCCCCATGGCTCCAACACCTCTTTGTTGCACCAGGAATAGTCCGGGTTGGGGAGTAAGCGTCGAGCAGGATCCTTGACCCAATGAACTCCGTCGCGGGAGGAGGCATAGGCGATAGTCCACCGGTGTCCGGCGTCATATGGGGGGTATTCGATGGCTTCGTACCACATTTCGTAGACACCATCGACCAACTGCACACACGGCTCGCCCAGGTAGCCCTCGTCGTACGAGCCAGGTGGTCCGTTGTCAAGGACGGGGCTCGGATACTTGAAAATCTCCAGACGGGGCACATCCCGTCCCCCACCTTGTTCCTCCGGACCAGGGTCCGCGACACAGCCTGTGAGCAGTGAAGCGGTGAAAGTGAGAGTCGCGGCTACGATGGGGATTCGGGCTGGTCTCCGGACAGGTTCCGTACTCACGGGGTTCTTCGTGATCGAGTCGGTGAAAGACACGACAGCATCAAGACCTCGTATGACCTGTCCGTAGCTGAGCGGTCCGGGCTACCTGGGCAAGCAGCTCAGGAATTGGGACGTCCTTCGAAATCGGTCCGGTCAGGCAGGGGAAAGGTTTGAGAACGGGTTCCGGAGTCCTCTCAGCCGGCGGCCTCTGCTGCCACGTCAAAGGCCTCGGAGACTCGAACCTCTCTTTCCTGGATCAGATCCTTCACCGTCACCGTGATCTCATAGCTTCCCGGCTCGAAGCTCTGCAGGGAGACGGGCAGGACCAGCACAACTCTCTGCTCGGAGAGATATTGTATCGACCGACCCATGATGTCGATGAACTGCGCGACCGGGTGTCCATCTCTCGCCACCCGGTACGCGACCCTCAGTGAGGGCCTCATTGCGGTCTGATCCAGGGCAACGTTGTACACTTGGAGATAAAAGTTGAGTTTTTCCGAGGGCCGGAAGACTTTGTCCAGGCTCGGTCGAATCTGCAAGTCCCCCAGAACGAACATCGCATTGCGCTCCGGGGCGCGCTCCAGCCGTGTGATTCGATTCGAGAGCAGAATCGAGCTGACTGAAAGCTCGGACCGGTGAGGGGGTGGAATCAATACCAGGCGGCGTACGCCCACACGCCCGCTGTTGAGATCCTTGATGATCAGGTCCAGCTTGTAGCGGCCCTTTCGTTCCAGCACCAAAACCCTCTGATAGACGGAGCGGGCGGTCCGGGCCCGATAATCGCTCACCAGATCCGCTTCGAATTCGTCCACAGTCCGATTCGACAAACTGGTTACGATTCCATAGACCGCCATGCGGGCCCGCCTTCCATGCTCTTCCTCGCCGAAAGTGAGTTCACGATCGTGGATTTCGACACTGACTGGCACCAGGGCGCGCGTCTCGTCGAGGCCGAAATAGTCGACCCGGTGGGAAAAGGGAAGGTCCTGGTAAGTGACGTCGATCTCCACGAGGCGTTTCAGATCACGATGCTTGAGGGGCTTGGCGTGCCGGATCTTGGTAAACGTCTGGTAGCGGTCGAAGGCGGTGTCCCGGGCTCGAAAGCTTCGGAGATTGGCGTTTCCGGGCGAGGTGAAGGCTGTCCCTTCCAGGGACTCGTCGCGCTGAATCATTTCAGCGATGGTATTGCCTGCGCCGGCCACATGGAGCAGGGCATCCTTCTCGTCGGGGTTGAGGGCGAGCCTGTATTCCCCACTCCATGAAGGGTCTACGAACTCCAGGATGACATCGGATCCAAGGCCCTCGATGAAGCGGTACCTCCAGACTTCGAACGGATGAGCTACGGTGGTTCCTCCTCCCTCTTCAAGGGGCCGGTCATACCTCCCGCCGGAAGGGTGTGCCTCGATCTCGTCCGGTGGCCCGTGAATGATGTAGATGCGGCCCCGGTCATGCATCCATCCGGGAAAGCCGCTGGCGAATCTCTCGTTGGCATAGGCGATCCGGCGATAGTGCTCTTCCTTGAACTCGTTGGCGGCGCTGCGCGGATCCGGATCTCTTTGAAACCAGAACTGTTCGATGAACTGCTCCTTTTCTTCCGGGGTGGTCAGACTCTCGAAGACGGCGCGCTCTTCCTTGGAGATCACGTAGACGACGTCCTCGTCCACCCAGCGTCGAAAGTAATCTTCCGCTTCCTCCTTGAGCTGGGCCTGAGGCGGGGACTTCCCGGACTTGTTCTCCTGGGCTCCGGCCAGGATCGGAACCTCCGGCAAAATAAACAGGAGAAGAGCAATCAGCAGTCGACGGAGAATTCTTTCGAAAGAAAGAATCGGCGGGTTCACGCCCTGATTATACAAGAACCCTGAAGACACCGGAATCGTTCTATTACTTCAGACTGAATG
>JAPOYZ010000040.1:8747-15943 GCA_026706325.1 Candidatus Aminicenantota bacterium | reverse complement strand
CTCCGGGCGAATATTGAATAAGAGATGGAGGAACCCATGACTTGGAGAAACATTGTCGCGGCAGGCGTGCTGTCGGTGGGGGGCATGGCCTGCACAGCCCCTGACGAATCGGGTTCGGCCGGCCAGGGTGCGGACAAAGCGGAGGAACCCCGCCACGTCAAGGTCTACTTCGAGAAGGGGATGTTCGGCGGCTGGCCGGCCAACCATGGAATCTGGATGTGGCGTGAAGAGATTCTCGTCGGATTCGGCATGGGCTACTACAAGGATCAGGGCCTGCGGCACCACATCGACCGCGAAAAGCCGGAAATCCCCATGCTGGCCAGGAGTCTCGACGGCGGCGAGACCTGGGCTTTGGAGGATCCGACGGCCAACGGGCACCTGATCACCGAAGGCGGATACCTGCATGGGGTCACGCGGCCGGGTTTGACGATTCCTCCCATGCTTGAGAGCGAAGGCGGCATCGACTTCACCCACCCCGACTTCGCCCTGACGGTTCGCACCAACAGCATTCACGCCGGAATCGGCCGGGTGTTCTACTCCTATGACCGGGGGCGTTCCTGGGAGGGACCGTTCCGGCTGCCCAGCTTCGACACTCCCGGAATCGCCCCGCGGACCGACTACATCGTCGACGACGAAAACACGTGCACCCTGTTCATCACGGCGGCAAAGCCGAACGGCCTGGAGGGCCGCCCCCTCTGCGTCCGCACCACGGATGGCGGAAAGACCTGGAAGTTTCTCTCCTGGATCGCCCCGGAACAGGGGGAGGGATTTTCCATCATGCCCGCCTCAGTACGGCTCAGCGAAACGGACATCCTGGCGACGGTCCGCGATCACGAAGGACCTCGACGCTGGATCGCCACGTACCTGTCCACCGACAACGGTTCGTCGTGGGAATACCTCAATGACGCGGTGCCCGACGCGGGCATCGGAAACCCGCCGGCCATGATCCGGTTGCGGGACGGACGCATCTGCCTGCTCTACGGCTACCGGGCCGAGCCCTACAGCATTCGCGCGGTGCT
Organism: Candidatus Aminicenantota bacterium; assembly: GCA_026706325.1. Lineage (GTDB taxonomy): Bacteria > Acidobacteriota > UBA6911 > RPQK01 > JAJDTT01 > JAJDTT01. The sequence continues at coordinate 14,924 of JAPOYZ010000040.1, read as the reverse complement.
CAGCAGCGACGGCGGCCGGACCTGGGGCGACCACATCACGCTCCGGGACGACGGCGCCAGCCGCGACATCGGCTACGTCCGGGCCGTGCAGAGACCGGACGGCAAGGTGGTCGCGGTCTATTACTTCACCGACGAGGCGTCCGGCCCCGAGCGCTATATCGGAGCGACGATCTGGAGCCCGCCGCCGGAATAGCCTACAGTTGCCGTCAGGTGCGGACTAGGAGCCTGCGCCGCAGAAATCAATCTACTGCGAAAGCGGGGAATCGGTCCATATTTCCCCGATTTCTCGGCGAATAGAACAACTATGCACCTCAAAATCGTGAAAATCTGTCCTCGATTCCCCACTTTCTCGCTACGATCATTTCTACGGCGCAGACTCCTAGGGGAGGGCTACCGCTGACGGGAGAATGGGGTCCGAGAATCAGGTCCATCGCCACGGCGGTGCCGCCCCACCGGATCACCCAGGACGAGGTCAGGGATTTCGGCGCCAGGTTCTTCGCCGGCGACGTCGCGGGCCTGGATCGCCTGCTGGATGTCTACGACAACGCGGCGATCGGCGAGGGGTATTGCTGCCTGCCAAAGAGCTGGTACGCGGAGAACGGACACGGCTTCGAGGAGAAGAACCGTCTTTTTCTCGAACATGCGGTGGCGCTGTTGAAAGAGGCGGCCATGGGCTGCCTGGCGGACGGCGACACCGATCCGGGCGACATCGACCTCATCGTCACCGTCTCGACGACCGGTATCGCGACGCCCAGTCTGGACGCCAGGCTCATGACCGAGCTCCCATTTCGCCGCGACGTGCAAAGACTGCCGATTTTCGGACTGGGGTGCGTGGGCGGCGTGCTGGGGCTGGCCCGCGCCGCCGCATGCGCGCGTGCTGCTCCCGGCAGCCGTGTTCTGGTTCTGGTCGTGGAACTCTGTACGCTCACGTTCCGCGGCGGTGATCGGTCCGCGCGCAACCTCGTCGCCACGGCGCTGTTCCGTGACGGCGCCGCTGCAGTGTTGCTGACGGATGAAGGACCGGGGCCGGCGATCGCTTCTTGGGGCGAATACACTTGGCCCGATTCGCTCGACATCATGGGGTGGGACGTGGCCGACGACGGGTTTGGAGTCGTGTTCTCCCGCAGCATTCCCGACCTCGTGCGCTCGAACATGCGGCAGGTCACGGAGGAGTTTCTTTCCTCGCAGGATCTGCGCCTTCGAGATATCGACAGTTTCGTCTGCCACCCCGGTGGCGCCAAGGTGCTCGACGCCCTCGAGGCAGTGTTCGACCTCCCGGCCGGGGGTTTGGAGCAGTCGCGGTCGGTCTTGCGCGACTACGGCAACATGTCGGCCGCCACCGTGGTGTTCGTGCTCCAACGCATCCTCAGGGACCGTAGGGCGAAGCGTCACCTGTTGACCAGCCTGGGCCCGGGATTTTCGGCCGGGTTCCTGCTGCTCCAGTCGGCGTGATGCCTGTCTCGTTTCCCATGAGCCCGCTGTACCTGATCGTCGGCTTTCTTGTTCTGCAGCGGCTCGTGGAACTGGCCATCGCGCGGCGCAACCACCGGGCGTTGGCGGCCGAGGGGGCGATTGAGTTCGGCCGGCGGCACTATCCCGCGCTTGTGGCCCTGCACACCGGCTGGCTGCTGGCGCTGCTTGCCACCATCGATCCGAAGACGCCGGTGTCGATCCCCCTGCTCGCCGTGTTTTTCCTGCTGGAATGCGGACGGGTGTGGGTCGTCGCGACCCTGGGTTCGCGATGGACCACTCGCATCATGGTCGTCCCCGGCGGCAAGCGTATCCGGACCGGGCCGTACCGCTACGTCAATCACCCGAACTACCTGATTGTTTGCGGAGAGATCGCCGTGGTGCCGCTGATGTTCGGCGCGTGGGTACTGGCCTTGATCGCGTCCGTGCTGAACCTTCTGGCGCTGCGCACGCGGGTCCGGGTCGAAAACAAGGCCCTTGCGGAGGTCTACGGCGCAGGCTCCTAGTCCGAGGTTCCAGATTGACGGCAGGCGGGCGTCGTCGAACGTATGGCGAAAACAATACTATTTGGTTACAGTTACGTTCTCCTATCGACTTTCCTCCGGCCCGTACGGAGGTGGGCGCGCCCTCGTTTTTGAGGGAATGGACGGAGGTGAAACCGTGCAGCCAAAAATGACCAAACGCCAATTCCTGCAATCCATCGGCGCCGTCTCCGGAGTTGCCGCCATGTATCGGAGCATGAACGCGCTGGGCATGGCGAGTCCCGTTGCGGCCGGTACGACCCAGTTCCAGTTGACGCCGGGGACGGGAAACGGGACGAGAGTCGCCATCCTGGGGGCCGGCGTCTCCGGTCTCGTCGCCGCCTACGAATTGTCGAAGGCGGGTTACGACTGCACTGTGCTGGAGGCCACCGACCGCGCCGGCGGGCGCAACCTCACGGCTCGGAGCGGAGACGTGATCGAAGAGGAGGACAGCCGGCAATGGGTGGACTTCGATGCCGAAGACCATCTCTACGCGAACCTCGGTCCGGCCCGCCTGCCCTACCATCACACCACCATTCTCGGGTATTGCCGGGAATTCGGGGTCGACCTGGAGGTCTTCACCAACGACAACCGGGCCGCTTTCTTCCACAACCAGGATCGTTTCGACGGGCCGGTCGCGGCCCGGCAGGTAATGACGGATACCCGCGGCTATATTGCCGAACTCCTGGCCAAGGCGGTGAACCGCAACGCCCTGGACAGTGAGCTGACCGGCGAGGACAAGGAACTGATCCTCAACCTGCTCCGCAGGTACGGCGATCTGGACCCGGATGATCTCTACGTGGGCTCGAGCCGCGGCGGCCATCTGGGGCCTCACGTCCATGCCGGTCTGGCGCCGGGAGAGGTGAACGACCCCCTCGATCTGAGTCAACTGCTCAGATCGGACTTCTGGCAGTACAAGCTCCATTTCAGCCAATTCCTCGATCAGAACCCCACCCTGTTGCAGCCTGTCGGGGGAATGGACGCCATTGTGGCTGCCTTCACAGAAAGGGTGGAGCCTCTCATCGTGTATGGGAGTGTCGTCGATGAGATTCGGAACACGCCTGACGGCGTTCGTATCGTGTTCCATACCTCGCACGACAGTCCGGATACGACTCGCGCGGTTGCTGCCGTGTACGGGACTTACAGGGGCATCATACGAGCCTTGGAGGCGGACTACGCAATCTGCACCATTCCTGCTCCGGTCCTGAGGGACATCCCCAACGACTTCTCGCCTGCGACGCAATCGGCGATCGCGTCGATCGAGTTCACCAATGCGGTCAAAATCGGATTCCAGGCCCAGCGGCGTTTCTGGGAGGAAGACCACGCCATCTATGGCGGTATTTCATGGACCGATCAGGACATCACCCAGATCTGGTATCCGCCCTACGGCTATCATCGTGACAAGGGGATCGTCGTCGGGGCCTATATCTGGGATCCCGAACCCGGGCTGCGCTACTCGGAAATGACGCCGTCCGACCGCTTGCAGGCCGCCATCGCCGAGGGCGAGCTCATCCACCCTGGTTATGGCGACGAGATGGAGTCAGGCGTGAGCCGCGCCTGGTCCAAGGTCCGGTTCCAGCGGGGAGGCTGGCCGCAGAGCTACAAGCCGCCGGCCCGGCTCACCAGGCCCGATGGGAGGATCTATTTCGCCGGCGACCAATTGAGCGCCCTGCCCGGTTGGCAGGAAGGGGCTGCCCTGGCCGCCCACGCCGCCGTGGCCGCCATCGACGAACGGGTCAGAATGGGTGGATAGGCGCACGCAGACCGGTACGGCGCAATCACTGCGCGTGCCGCTTTCCCGGCACTACTCGTCGTGGATGGTGGTCAGCTCGACGATCTCGTAGTGTTTGGTCCCGCCGGGGGTCTGGATCTGCACTTCGTCCCCCTCTTCCCGGTTCATCAGACTGCGGCCGATGGGAGAGGTGGTGGAGATCAGGCCGGCCTTGACGTCCGACTCCTCGCTGGTGACCAGCCGGTAGGTCACTTCGTTCTCGGTGTCCAGGTCGAACAGGACCACGGTGGAGCCGTAGGAGACGCGGTCGGTGGGGATCTTGCTCAGATTGATGAGCGAGAGGTTGGCCAGCCGCTGCTGCAGGTTGGCGAGGTGGGCCTGGACGTAGGATTGCCGCTCCTTGGCGGTCTGATACTCGGCGTTCTCCCGGAGGTCCCCCAACTGCAACGCCTTCTTGAGCGCCGCGGGGAGCTCCTCCCGCAGCTCCCGCTCCAGCTTCCGGATCTCTTTTTCCAGCTTCGCCTTGGCCTGCTTCACAGTCCTGCCGCCTCCCCGGCTATCGAAAGAACCTGCGCCGGGTAGACCCCCAGGAAGAGGGTGCCGGCGGCCATAATTATTATCACGATCCGTGCCGCCAGAGGTACGGGGACGGGTGCCGGCGGTGAGACCGCCTCCTTCATGAACATCAGGACGATGATCTGCAGGTAGTAGTAGAGTCCCACGGCCGAGGCCAGCACCGCCAGGATCACCAGGGCGACCAGATCCGCTTCGACGGCGGCCGAGAAGAGGAAGAGCTTGCCGTAGAAACCCGCCGTCGGCGGGATGCCGATCAGGGAGAGGAGAAAGACGGTCAGTGAGACGCTCAGGAGCGGATGGCGGTAACCGATCCCCCGGTAGTCCTCCAGCTTGGTGAACTGCTCGTCCCGGCGCGCAAAGACCTGCACCACGGCGAAGGCTCCCAGCGTCATCAGGGAGTACGCCGCCAGATAGAAGAGGACCCCCTGGCCCCCTCGCGGGCTGTTGGCGACGACGCCGAGCAGAATGTAGCCGGCGTGGGCAATGGAGGAATAAGCCAGGAGGCGCTTGACGTCGGTCTGGATCAGGGCTGCCACGTTGCCGATGATCATGGTCGCGGCGCAGGCGATCCAGAGCAGGACCTGCCACTGGTCGGCGCTCGCTGGGAGCACCTGGTGCAGGAGGCGCAGCAGCGTGATCAGGACGGCGGCCTTGGAGCCCACCGCCAAGTGGGCGGTGATGGGAACGGGGGCTCCCTGGTAGACGTCCGGAGTCCAGACGTGCAAGGGCGCCAGAGCCGCCTTGAAGCCGAATCCCACGAGAAGCAGTCCAAGGCCCAACAGAAAGGTGGCGGTTCCCGCCTGTCCCTGGGCCGCCGCCTCGGTGATCGCCGCATACTTCGTCGAACCCGCCGCTCCGTACAGGAGGGCGATCCCGTAGAGCATGAAGGCCGTGGAGAAAGCGCCCAGGAGGAAGTATTTGAGCGCCGACTCGTTCGATCTGGGGTCTCCCCGCCGGTAACCGGCCAGGACGTAGCTGGAGATGGACAGGATCTCCAGTCCCAGGAAAGTCATGATGAGGTCGGCGCTCACGGCCATGAGCGACATCCCCACCGTGGCCATCAGCAGAAGAGGGAAGTATTCGCCGTGCCGCAACCGCTCCCGCTTCAGGTAGGAGACTGAAATCAGGGCAACGGTTGCGCTGGAGACCAGGAACAGGATCCTGGCTGCGCCGCCCAGGGCGTCCATGGACACCATGCCGAAAAAGGCGGGGCCATGGTCGCCCCATTGGAGCAGAGCGGTGACCAACGCTGCCGCCAGGATCAGTGAGGCGGCGTAGCCCAATCGGACCTGCTGGCGAGACGGAAGGACCGGGATGGCCAACATGAGCAGAATGCCGGCCACGGCCAGAAGGATCTCCGGAAGCAGGACGGAAGTGTTAAGGGGCATCGCTTCGGACTACCTGTGCGTGCTTTGCCTGGTCCAGCCGGTCCACCAGCAGTTGAATGCTGCTGTCCATGGTTCTCAGAAAAGTGGCGGAGCCGATCCCCATCCAGAGCGAAAGCGCGATGGCCGGAATCAACATCGCTCCCTCCCGGAAGCTCAGGTCCGGGAGCCGGCGGTTCGCTTCCTGTTGGACCCGTCCCAGAAAGACCCGCTGGTACATCCAGAGCATGTACACCGCCGACAGGACCACCCCGCAGACCGCAACGGCAGCGGCCGGGACGTTGGTGAGAAAAGTCCCCTGGAGAATGAGGAACTCGCCCACGAACCCGCCGAGGCCGGGCAGTCCGATGCTTCCCAGCAGCACGACGAAGAAGCAGGCCGAATAGCGCGGCATGGAATGGGCCAGCCCCCCGAACTCGTCGATCCGGCGGGTGTGCCGGCGCTCGTAGAGGATGCCTACCAGGAGGAACAGGGCTCCGGTGGAGACTCCATG
>JAPOYZ010000040.1:0-8737 GCA_026706325.1 Candidatus Aminicenantota bacterium | reverse complement strand
CCATGATTGAGCATCTGGTAGGCGGCTCCCTCCATGGACTGAAAGCTGAAGGAGAAGATGCCCAGCACCACGAATCCCAGGTGGCTGACGGACGAATAGGCCACGAGCCGCTTCAGGTCGGGCTGCACCATGGCCACCAGGGCGCCGTAGATGATTCCGATCAACGCCAGGACGCAGATCGCCGGCGCCAACTGGGCCGACGCCGAGGGAAAGAGGGGAAGGCAGAAGCGCAGGAGCCCGTAGGCCCCCATCTTGAGCAGGACGCCGGCCAGGATCACGGAAGCGGCCGTCGGCGCCTCGGTGTGGGCGTCCGGCAGCCAGGTGTGCAACGGAAAGACGGGAACCTTGACGGCGAAGGCCACGAAGAACAGGCCGAAAAGAAGGGTCTCGACTCCCGGGGAGAGAACCGCCTCGCCCCGTTTCAGGATTCCTGTCATTTCCACCAGATCGAAGTTGCCGGTTCCCAGCAGGAAATGGAGGACGACGATCCCCGCCAACATCAGCAGCGAACCGGCCATGGTGTAGATGAAGAATTTCACCGCCGCGTAGATGCGGCGTTGCGACCCCCAGATTCCGATCAGGAAATACATGGGAATCAGGGAGACCTCCCAGAAGACATAGAAGAGGATCAGGTCCAGAGCCAGGAAGACCCCCAGAATTCCCACTTCCAGGAGCAGGATGGAGGCCAGGTAGAGCTTGAGCTTGTCCTTGAGGTTCCAGCTCGACAACAGCGCCAGTGGGATCAGGACCGTGGTCAGGAGCACCAGGAGCAGGCTGATGCCGTCCAGGCCCAGATAGTACTGGACCTGGAAACCGGCGGCCCGGAACCAGTCGGCCTGCTCCACCATCTGGAAGGAACCCGCCTGGTTGTCGAAATTCCGGAAGAGAACGGCCGACCAGAGAAACGTCGCCAGGGAAGCGATGAAAGCCGCCCATTTCAGGAGCCGGTCCCGTTCGGACGGGAGCAGGCAGACCACGGCGGCTCCGATTGATGGAATCAGCAGCAACAGGCTCAGAGGATAAGCAGCCACAGGCATCAACCGATCACGCTAAAGAGATACAGGAAGACCAATGCGGCCCCGGTCACGATCCACGCGGCGTAGGTTCGCGTGTTCCCACTCTGCATCCGCGTCGCAACGCCGCTCCAACGCCGAAACAGGGAGGCGGTGCCGTTGACCGCCCCGTCCAGGACGCCCACGTCGACGATTCTCCACAGCACCCGGCGGGACAGCGCCTTGAGACCGCCGACCACGAAAACGGAATAGGCCTCGTCGATCCGGAACTGCCGCAGGAGCGTGGCGTGGAGCGCCGGAAACCGGTCGGCCAACCGCCGGGGCAGAGACCGGTCGCGGGCATAGAGCCGGTAGGCCAGGCCGGCGCCCAACAGGCTGACGGCCAGGGCCGCGCCACCCGCCAACAACTCCAGGCTGTGGGAGGCGTGGCTGGCCGAGACTCCGTGGTCGTAGGAATACCGGAACACGGGCGCCAGAAACCGATCCAACCGGTGGTCGCCCAGGTAGGCCGGCAGACCGGCGATTCCGGCGACCGCCGCAGCCCCGGCCAGTATGGTCAGGGGCGCGGTGACGGCGGTTCCGCTTTCCGAGCCGGATTCTCCGGGCCCGTGGCTGGGCGATCCGTAGAAAGCCAGGAACATGAGCCGGCACATGTAGAAGGCGGTGAGCCCGGCCACCACCAGGCCCGCCACCCAGAAGACCGGATGCCCCAGGGGACTGTCGAGGGCTCTCCACAGGATCTCGTCCTTGGAGAAGAACCCGGACAGGGGGACAATTCCGGCCAGGGCGGCGGTGCCCACCCACATGGTCCAACACGTCACCCGCAGGGAGTCCTTCAGCCCCCCCATGCGGAACAGGTCCAGTTCGTGGTGAAGCCGCAACAGGACGCTCCCCGCCCCCAGGAAGAGCAGGGCCTTGAAGAAGGCGTGGGTGAACAGGTGGAATATGCCGGTGCTGAAGGCGCCCACTCCCAGCGCCATGAACATGTAGCCCAGTTGGCTGATGGTGGAGTAGGCCAGGACCTTCTTGATGTCCCGTTGGACCAGCGCCGTGAGGGCCGCCAGGAGGGCCGTCAAGACTCCGACGACGGCCACCAGCAGCAGCACGTCGGGGGCCCGGCTGTAGAGCGCGGCCGAACGCACCACCAGGTAGACGCCCGCGGTCACCATGGTGGCGGCGTGGATCAGAGCGCTCACCGGAGTGGGTCCCTCCATGGCGTCCGGCAGCCAGACCTGAAGCGGGATCTGCGCGCTCTTGCCCGTTGCCCCCAGGAACAGGAGCAGAGTGATTGCCGCCAGGACGGTGAAGCCGCTCTCGGGCTGGGGATGGGTCCGGCTCACGGTTTCGAATAGGGAACTAAACTCCAGGGTCCCGAAGGTCTTGAAGATGAGAAAGACGCCCAGGAGAAAACAGGCGTCTCCCACCCGATTCACCACGAAGGCCTTCTTGGCCGCATCGCCGGCGCTCTTCCGCTCGATGTAGTAGCCGATCAGGAGATAGGAGCAGAGGCCCACCCCTTCCCACCCTACGAACAGCAGCAGGTAGTTCCCCGCCATCACCAGCAGGGACATCATGAATACGAACAGGTTCAGATAGGAGAAATAGCGGTACAGACCCGTCTCGCCCCCCATGTAGGCCGTGGAGTAGACGTGAATCAGGAATCCGACCCCCGTGATGACCAGGAGCATGACCATGGAGAGAGGGTCCAGCAGGAAGCTGCACTCGGCGGTGAAGGTCCCCGCCTGAATCCAGGTGAAGAGGCGGTGGACGATCTGCTGCTCCGCGGCCGGCAGCCGGATGAACTCGGCGAAGACGGCCAGCAGAAACAGGAAGCTGGCTCCGGTGGCCGCGCAGCCGGCGCCGGAGACGATGCGATCCGGCAGCCGTTTCCCCGCCAGGCCGTTGAACAGGAAACCGGCGAGGGGTGGGACCAGGGCCAGCCAGAAATACTCGATCATGGTCAGCCCTGCAGCTTGTTGACGGAGTCGATGTCAAGGGTCTGGGAATGCCGGTCGAGACCCAGGATCAGCGCCAGACCCACCGCCGCCTCCGCCGCGGCTACGGTCATTACGAAGAAGACGAAGATGTGGGCGTCCACCTGGTTCAACGTCCGCGCGTAGGCCAGAAACGTCAGGTTGACGGCGTTGAGCATCAGTTCCACCGACATGAACATGGTGATGACGTTGCGTCTGACAACGAAGCCGGCGACGCCGATGACGAAGAGAACCGCGCCCAGCGCCAGGTAGTGAGAGGCAGGGACCATACCCATCAATCGGGACGATGCTTGACCAGGACGACGGCGCCCAGAATGGCCACCAGGATCAGAATGGAGGTGACCTCGAAGGGAAGCAGATAGTCCTGGAAGAGAATATGGGCGATTCTTTTCGGACCTTCGCCCGATCCGAGCGGGTCGCCTGATCCCCGGGGGCTCCACGCCGGGAAGACGCGTAGCAGAACAAACGCCAGAAAGGCGGCCGCAGGCAACGCGGCCAAGGCCGTCTTCTTGAACCGGTCGGGACCGAACCTCTCGGACTGCGGATCCACCAGCATGATCACGAACAGGAACAGGACCATGATGGCCCCGGCGTATACGATGACCTGCAGCGCGGCGACGAGGGCGGCTCCCAACTGAAAATAGAGAACGGCCAGAGCGCCAAAGCAGACGATCAGGGAGAAGGCGCTGTAGACGGCGCGCTGCTGGAGCACAACGAGAAGGGCGGAGCCGACGGCTACGGCTGCGAAGACGTAAAAGACGATCTGCTCCACACTTGGCTCCCCCGCTTGCGGACAATGAATCTTAGTGAAGGGCCCGGATGGTGTCAACGAACGGACCCGACGCCGGGCCGCGGCGTGTTCCGCTTTTTCCTATTTTAGTAGCAGCGGATATTCGCGTCCCGGATTCCGTTTCGGCCATGTCTCCGGTGTTCAGGGGTATTATGAAAGCAATAGAATGGCTTTCCCCAACCGTCGTAGCGGAATTGTTGGGGCTTGCGCGACGCTACCGGGAGACGACGAGATGAGAAAGGAATACATGGTGGGTGCCCGGCTTCCCTTGGAGTGGGTCCGCGAACAGGAACTCATTGAAGGCGTCGGACAGTCTGATCGGTCGACGACAGTTCGTCGGCTGCTGTCGAGAGGCATCCGGAACCGGAAGCTGGAGTACTACGTTCGTCAGTACGGCGAGGGAAAGGTCACCCTGGCACGAGCGGCTCGGGATGCCGGGGTCTCATTGTGGGAAATGATCGACTATGCCCGTGCCAGGAAGGTATCGGCACAATACGATCTTGAAGATCTGAAACAGGATTTGGGAGTCATCCACGGCAGTCTGGGGAATCGGGAGTGATCTTGCCCCGGCTTGCACTCGTTCTGATCGTCCTTCTGGGATCCTCTTGTACGCCCGAGCCCCGGCGTCCGGGGTTCAAGGTCGTGGTCCTGGGCTTCGACGGCGTGGACCCCGATCTGGTGGATCAATGGATCGAAGAGCTTCCCACCATCCGCCGCCTGGGGGAGCAGGGGACGCTGTCGACCCTGGGCACCACCAACCCTCCCGAGTCCCCCGTGGCTTGGGCCAGCTTCGCCACCGGACTCAATCCGGGCCGGCACGGAATCTTCGACTTCCTCCGCCGGGACCCCGCCACCTACATGCCCGACATCGGCCTCGTGAAGGTGGAAAAACCTCGCTTTCTGTTCAAGACCATCCCCATCCGGGGAGCGCGGGTGACCAACAACCGAAAGGGCGTCCCCTTCTGGGAGCAACTGGACCGGGGCGGCATCGTCACCGCCAATCTGCGGCTTCCCCTGGAGTTTCCGGCCAGGTCCCTGGACCATGGAACCACTCTGTCGGGGCTGGGCGTGCCCGACGTCCGGGGGACGTGGGGGACCTACTTCTATCTCTCCACCGACGTGAGCCGCTGGGATCTGCAGGATACCGAATTCGGCGGCCGGGTGATTCGGCTGGAAGGAGAGGACGGACGTTTTCAGGCGCTGATCGACGGACCCGCCGACCCCAGAGAGGAGGAGCTGGTCCGGCTGACGATTCCGCTGTCGGTGGAGTTGGACCCGCAGTCGACTGCACTGACGATCAGGCTCCAGGATCAGGAAGAGGAGGTCGGCGAGGGGCAGTGGAGCGACTGGTTCCGGTTCGTGTTTTCCGCGGGCCCCCTGGTCAAGATCCGCGGAATCAGCCGTTTCTATGTCCTGGAGACGTTCCCCGAAGTGAGGCTGTACCTGATGCCCATCAGCCTCGATCCGGCCGGTCCCGTTCTGCCTCTCTCGACTCCGGCCCGTTACTCGGAGGACCTCGCCTCCTGGCTCGCCCCGTTCAAGACCCTGGGTTGGATCCATGAGACCTGGGGCCTCAACGAAGAGCAGATCGACGAGCAGGTCTTTCTGGAGGACCTCTTCCGCAACATGAACCACCTGGAGCGGCTCCTGATGCACGAGCTGGACCGGGGCGAGGCCTCCCTTTACACGGCCGTCTTCACCGCCACCGACAGCGCCGCCCACATGTTCTACCGCTTCATCGATCCCCTGCATCCCCGTTACGACGAGAAGGGAGCTCAGGCCTACGGCAGAGCCCTGTTGAACGTCTACCGGAAAATGGACTCTATCGTCTCCCGGGTCCTGGAGCGCCTGGATCCCCAGGACCTGCTGCTGGTGGTTTCCGATCACGGGTTTCATTCCTGGCGCAAGGAATTCAACACCAACACCTGGCTCCTGGAGAATGGGTTCCTGGTTCTCAAAGGAGTCCGGTCCGACACCGATCTGAAGCGGATGGAGCAGGTCTATCGCGGCGGGAGCTTCTTCCCCAACGTGGACTGGAGCCGGACCCAGGCGTATGCCCTGGGCCTGGGTCATATCTACGTGAACCTGAAGGGGCGGGAAGGTCAGGGCATCGTCGATCCGGGCCGCGACTACAGGAACCTGATCCGGGACATTTCTCGGGAAATCCTTGAATATCGGGACCCGGAAACGGGAGAACCGGTGGTGCAGAACGCTTATTTCAGGGACGAGATCTACTCCGGCGACGAAATCGAACATGCCGGGGACATCCAACTCAGCTTCCGAAGCGGTTACCGGACTTCGTGGCAAACGGCCCTGGGCGCCGTGCCGGAGCACGTCATCGTCGCCAACCTCAGGAAATGGAGCGGCGACCACTGCGCTTCCGATTTTTCGGACACCGAGGGATTCGCGGTCTCCAATCGAAAGATTCTCTCGGAGAACCCGCACATCATGGACATGGCGCCGACGCTGTACCGGTTGTTTCAGGTCGAGGATCCTGAACCCCTGGACGGCCGCGCCTGGGCGTTCGAATCGCCATGAGGTGCCTGGTTACGGGCGGGACAGGCTTCCTGGGGAGCGTTCTCGCGCGCAGGCTCCGGGAGCGGGGGCACGACGTGACCGTCGCTTCACGGTCCCGGGGCCAGGACGTGACCCGTGTCCCCACCTTGGAGCCGAGCTTCCGGGAAGTCCAAGCGGTGTTTCACCTGGCCGCCCTGGTGCAGTCCCGGCCCGGCCCATTCCTGCGCGTCAACGTTGACGGGCTGAGAAACGTCCTGGAACTGGCCCGGCGCCACCGGGTTGCCCGGCTGGTCCACGTCTCCTCGTTCACCGTCTTCGGCCCCAGCGGCGACGGCGTCCATACCGAGGAACGCATACCGGACCGCAACCGGTTCTTCCACGGGTACGACCAGAGCAAATACGAGGCCTTTCGACTGGCCGGCCGGTGGAAGGACCGGCTTCCCATGAACACGGTCTTTCCCACCGTCGTATACGGCCCCGGACCGATGACGGAGGGAAACCTGTTGGTGCGGCTGCTCCGGCGCTGGAAGAAGCTTCGCATGGCGGCGTTGCCGGGCCGGGGGGCTCCCTGTTGGAACTTCGTCTATGTGGACGACGTCGCCGACGCCCTGATTCGATGCCTGGATGCCGATGCCGGGGAGGATTTCATCCTGGGAGGCGAAAACCGGACGCTCCAGGATCTGTTCGGGACCTTTCGGAGGGTCGCCGACGTGCCGATGGTTCCCTTGGGTCTCCCGGACTGGCTGTTTCGCGCGGGCGCCCGATTGGAGGACTGGAGCGCGCGGCTGCGGGGCGCCTCGCCGTTGCTGGTCCCGTCGACGGCCGAGTTTTTTCTTCGGAACTGGCGGTATTCCTCGGGCAAGGCCGGCGCCCATCTGGGCTACTCGCCTCGCTCCCTGGAGGAGGGCCTGATCAGCACCAACCGGTGGATGGCTTCGTGAGGAACAGAGGCGAGGACCTGAGGCAACTGGAACATGTACTTCCCTTGGCCTTCGCCTTTCTCCTTCCCTACGTGGACTACAGGCTGATCCTTGGCCTGAGTCTCCTTTCTTTCTTCTATGCCGCGTTCATCTCCCCCCGTTGGATCCGGGTGACGACGCGCGATTCGGAAAGGGAAGCGGGATTTTCCCCGGGCAAGCTCTACTACGCCTTCGGGATCATGATCCTGCTTCTCCTGTTTCGCGAGCGCCTTCACGTCGCGGCGGCGGTCTGGGCGGTTCTGGCGGTGGGAGACGCGGTTTCCAACTTGGCGGGGCGGCGGTGGCCCTGGGTCCGACTCCCCTACAATCGTGAGAAGAGCCTGGGCGGCTCCATCGGCTTCTTTCTGGCGGCGGCGGTGGGATCCTGGACCCTCCTGGTCTGGAACCTGCCGCAAGCAGACGGCGGTTCCTATCTCAAGCTGGCCGCCTGTTGCATTTTCGGGTCGCTGGTCTGCGCTTTGGCCGAGTCGTTGCCGAATCTGGTGGACGACAATCTGGTCATAGTGGTGGTCGGCGCCGGGATCTTCCCCTTGCTCCTGGACGTCCCCGACCTGATTCCCGAGTTGTCCGCGCCTTGGTCCCACGCGGTCGGAATCAACTTCCTCCTGGCCGGCCTCGCCGTGATGGTGGGTTGGATCTCGTGGCGCGGCGGCGCCGCCGGCGTGGTCCTGGGGATCGGCGTCTATCTCTCGGCGGGTCCCGCAGGCTACGCCGTCCTCTGCCTCTTTTTCTTCCTGGGCGGTTTCAGCACATGGTTGGGGACGGGCCGCAAGGAGGCCCTGGGGGTCGCGGAAGAGAATCTGGGGCGGAGAGGGGTCGCCAACGTCTTGTCCAAGGGTCTGGTCGCCGGCATCCTGGCGCTCTTGTTTTTCTGGACCGACAGCACCGTGGCGCGGGTGGCCTACACTGGTGCCCTGGCCGCCGCCGCCATGGACACGGTCGCTACCGAGATCGGGCAGTGGTTGGGACGGGCTCCCCGGAGTCTGCGGTCCTTCGAACCGGTTGCCGTGGGGACCCCCGGCGCCATTTCACTCATCGGCACGCTGGCCGGGCTGGTTGCGGCCCTGGCGGTCTCGTCGGTGCCGGCCGTCTGGAACTGGACCCCTGCGTCGGCGCTGCCGGCGTTGGGGGCCGGAGCCATTGCGGGGAATGGAGTCGAGTCCTGGCTGGCCGGCGCCGCGAGGGACGCCCCGGGCCGGCACCAGGTGCTCAACTTGTACAATACGCTGGCGGGAGCCTGCGTCAGCGGCGGAATCTGGATCGTGCTGAGTTCCCCTGCAACCCCTTGAAGAATGGAACGCCCCCGGACAGATTCACGAACCCGCGGAAACGCTGCCGGTGGCCCATGCCTCGCGGGCTTCGAAGTAAACAGCCCGTGGTAAAAGTCTTCACGGCATTCGACCGGGTCTGCACAGGCGCGGACTGCGTTGCTCATCGGTCACA
>JAPOYZ010000081.1 GCA_026706325.1 Candidatus Aminicenantota bacterium | reverse complement strand
CGGCAGCCGCCTTGCCGACGCGGCCATCTGCGACCGCACCTCGGCGTCCCTCTCGCCGGCCGCGGCGTCCAGGATGGCCTGAAAGAGCCGGCGGGGAACCCGGGTGGGGCCGTCCTCCAATTCTCCCAGGCTGTCGGCGAGGCCCAAGGTGGTGCGCCGATTGGCGAAGCCCACGTCGTCGCAGATCAGGCGGACCGCCCAGTAGCGGACCATGGGGTGTCCGTGCCGCAGGGCGGCCAGGGCCGTCGCCTGATCCAAGCCGAAGGCCTGGTACAGGGCCCAGAGCGCGGAGAGCGACTCGAGGTCCGAGCCGCTTCCCGCCAGTTGCCGCAACCGGGCGGCCGAGCCGGGATCCTTGCGCTCGCCCAGCAACCGGACGGCGGTGTGCCGGTGCCAGCGGTTGGGATGGCTCAACAGCTCCAGCAGTCGATCGGTGGACTTGGTCTGCAGGTTCAGGTCCCGCTCCAGCGGCTCCCGCTTGCCCCGGAGCCGGAAGATCCGCCCCGAACCGGGATCGATCTGGCTCTGGTAGTGCTGGCCATGGGCGATGTAGTGGTTGTAGAAGTCGGCGATCAGGATCGAGCCTTCGGGTGCATTGCCGATGAACACCGGGCGGAAGGCGAAGTCGCCGGAGGTCAGCACCTTGTCCAGATCGCTGGTGCTGAAGGTGGCGCCGTTGCGAATCCGCCGGCTGGCCATGACGAAGTTGTGAAGCGGGTCCACGCTGAAGAGCGAGTCCTGGTATTTGCCGGGAATGGCCGTAGCCTCCACCACGGCGCCGAAGTGGGTGAAACGGCGGATGTCCTGCTCGCTCACCATCTTGGGCAGGTCCCCGAAGCTGAAGGGATTGCGGGGCGGACCGAACTTGTTGGGGGTCGTGCCCTGCATCAGGTGCATGCCGCCCTGCAGGAAGTGCCAGCCCCGGGTCTGGCCGCCGTTGTGCCCGGTGAAGAGCCGGCCGGCGCCGTCCACCTCCAACCCGAAGTTGTTGCCGCCGCCCTGGGAAAAGAGTTCGAAGCGCCGGGTCTCGGGGTGATAACGCCAGACCATGCAGCCCTGGTAGTAGACCGCGGGAGCGTCCGGCGCGTCGATTCCGGGACGGATCACGTGGCACGCCGTGGTGCTGCCCTGGGTTCCATAGAGCCACCCGTCCATTCCCCAGACCAGTCCGTTGGCGATGGCGTGGGTGTCCTCCAGGCCGAATCCCTGGAGATGGACCTCCGGCGGCCCGTCGGGGACGTCGTCAAAGTCCCGGTCGGGATAGAAGAGCAGGTACGGGGTGTGCATCACCCACACTCCGCCGCGGCCGCGCAGGGCCGCGTTGGCCATGTTCAAGCCGTCCCGGAAGACCTTGTGGCTGTCGTACCTGCCGTCGCCGGTGGTGTCCTCGTGAATGGAGATCACGTCGCGCCCGCGGTCGTGGAGCGGAGGCGCCGGGGGCACCTTGTCGTAGTGCGAGCGGTAATAGCGGTCCCGGCTGATCATCTCGAGTCCCGCAGGAAACGGATACTGACGGAACTGGGAGACCCAGAGGCGCCCGCGGGAATCGAAGCTGAAGTGGGTCGGCTGGGCCACCAGCGGTTCCGCCAGCATCAGGTCCACCACGAGATCGTCCGCCGCCTTCATCATTCGAAACGATTCCAGCGGCGGACGCTTGTGGCCGTGGACGAACCGGTCCGCCTCCGCCAGCACCCGGTTCGACTCGCGGAACCGGTCGAAAGCCGAGCCTTCGGGCCGCCGGTCGAGCACGCCGCTGAAGCCGGGGCGCGCATCGCCGGGACGGAACTCCCAAGGACCCTCGAAGACGCATTCCAAAAAGTAGTTCATGAGGAAGGGAGCTTCGCCCAGAAAGCCGCCTTCGCCGCCGGGGGCGTAGACCCGGACCGCGAGTTGGTTCCAGGCCTCGGGCACCAGGCTTCCGGACGGGACCTTGTGCTGGTGATTGCCCTTCCGTCCGTCCTCGAATCCGGGGGGAAAGCTTCCGCCGCCGCCGATGCGTTCTCCGTTGACGTAGACTTCGTGCGCGCCGGCCAGGCCCCGGACGTTGAAGATCACCGATTCGCCCCACAGGTCCCGTTCGTGCTTGGCGAAAAACCGTTGGGGCGGTTTGAACCAGGTGCGGTACCAGCCGAATCCCTCGACGCTGTGGGTTCCCGGGACCGGCACCGTGACCCAGCCGGCGGAACCGGATTGAGCCAGGAAGGAAAACAGTACGGCGATCCATCCCAGGCTGAATTTCGTCATGATGGCAAACCCTCCGGCTTCACGGCTCGAAACCGCCTGGTTGGTCCAAGTGGACGACCTGTCCGGTCCTGGCGGACTCTTCGGCCGCCAGGCAGGCGCGAACCGCCTCCAGAGACTCCTGGGGCGTGATCACCCCGATCGGGGTATCGTCGATGATGCTGCGGACGAAGTAGTTCAACTCTTCCCGCAGGGCTCCGGTGCAGGCCCCGTGAATATCCGGCCAATAGGTGGTGTCCGGACAGCGGACCCCCTCCCCGTCGACGATGGTCAGGTTGGGATGGGTGTCATGGACCTGAATCGATCCTTCGGTGCCGATGACCTCCATCCGCTCGTCGATCTGGAACGGGGTCTTCTCCGGCAGGCACCAGACGTCTTCGATCACTCCGGTGGCTCCATTGTCGAACCGGTACATGGCGTGTCCCGCGTCGGGGTACTTGTGCCCGTGGACCGCCACCGTCTGGCCATAGGCGCTGACGATCCGGGCGCCGGTGAACCAGAGCATGAGGTCGGTGTCGTGAACGCCGTCTCCGATGATGGGGCCGATCTTGTCCAGCACCTGGGATCCGACCCAGGCCGGGAGGTTGCGCCGGGCGTAGAGCGCCACGATCCGGCCCAGCCGGCCTTCGTCCACCGCCTGCTTGGCCGCGGCGTAGCGGGGATTGAAGCGGCAGATGTGACCCACCATGAACTTGCCCGGCGAAGCCGCCGCCGCGTCCACGATGGCTTGGCAGTCTTCGACGGTGGAAGCCATGGGCTTCTCCAGGAAGACGTGCTTTCCGGCCTCCAGCGCCGCCAGGGTGGGGTCTCGATGCTGGTCCCACATGGTGGTGATGCTGACGCTGTCCAGCCCCGGATCGGCCAGCATCTCGCGATAGTCGGTGTAGGTCCTCCGGACCTGGAAACGTTCGGCGACCTGCGCCAGCCGTTCAGGGGTCCGCGTGCACAGGGCGTGGATCTCGACGCCCGGGTTGCCGGCGAGCGCTTCCAGGTGCTTCTCTCCGAACCAGCCCAGCCCGATGACTCCGTATCTCGTCTTGTCCATGGTCATGCTCCCGGAAAGGATTGCCAAACTCCGGCCGGCGCGGGCAAAAGGCGGAGATCTTTTGGATCTTCCCGTCTATATTGTTGTGGCAGAATAGTTTGCCGGGTCACGCCGCGTCAATGTCAAGACGGCCTGCGGCGCGAAAGGAGCGGAAAGTGCGCATCGGTCTCATCTCGGCGGCCACCTACCGCTACCGGCAGGAACCTCGCCGCTCCGGCTCCCATCACGGCACCGCCTTCGCCTCCACCTTCAACGGATTCGAAGAATCTGAAGTGCGGAAATACGACTGGACCTTCGTCCGGTCCCGGAAACGGATCGCGGGCGCCCGGGTGGTCAAGGTGTGGGACCGGGATTTCGTGTGGGCCCGCCGTCTGGCCGCCGCCTGCAACATTCCCACCGTCTGCGGCACGCCGGAGGAATGCGCCGACGGCGTCGATCTGGCGATCGTCGTCGACGACGGGTCGGGCGAGCATTCCAGGTACGCGATCCATCCCCTGAGATCGGGAGTCGCCACGTTCTGCGACAAGCCGTTGGCAATGACCGCCCGCGGGGCCAAGGCGGTGGCGGACGTGGCGCGGGAGACCGGGACGCCGTTCATGTCCGCCAGTTCGCTCAGGTTCGTTCCCGATATCCTGCGGCTGAAGGAAGAGCTGCCCGCACTGGGCCCCGTCTACCTGGCCCAGGCCATCTGCGCCAACGAGCTGATCTACTACGGGATCCACGCCCTTTCCATGATCTATGCCGTGCTCGGTGGCGGCGCCGTTTCGGCCGTCAACGTCGGCCAGCCCGGCCTGAACGTGGTCCGGATCCGGTTCGCCGATCATCGCGACGTGGTGTTGATGGTGGGGGAGCGGCAGTGGATGCGCTCCGGCTATCAGATCAGCCTCTTCGGCAAGAAGGGTTGGCGCACGGTGAAGCCCGATCTGAGCGACCTCTACTGGCACCTGCTGAAAGCGGTCCTGGACTACGTCCGGACGGGTGAGGAATTGGTGCCCATAGAGGAGGAAGTCGAAGTCATCGCGGCGCTGGAGGCGGGAAAGCGCTCGCTGGCCCGGCAGGAAGAGGTCACGCTGGAGAGCCTGTTCGCCTGATTCGGCCCGTCCTCAATTCAGGTCGTCGAACTCGGTCGCGCCCCCTTCGAACTGCATGTATTCGATCACCACGCCGTCCTCCTCGAAGAAGGCGACGCTGAGGCCGGGCATGGGGGTGAAGGGCTCCAGGAGCAGATCCTTGCCTTCGAGCGCCGTCTTGAGTTCTTCGACGCGATAGGCCACGTGAGCCTTTTCCCGCAAGGGGCCGGTGACGGGCGAGTCGGCCTCGTAACGGAGATACTCGACGCGGAACGGATGATCGGCCGGATCGGTCACCCAGACCTTGGTCTCCTCCACATAGGCTTCGTCCGGCTGGGGATCTTCGGTGGGAAGCCCGATGTGGTGGAACGCCCGGAACATCTCTCCATCCCGCTTCGAATCCTCTTGCTCAACGGCAACGGGCTCCGGCGTCCCGGGAGGCGCTTTGCAAGCGGCCAGGATCAGCAGGCAGACCGTGATGACGGGCAACTTCAGGGAACGTCGTGCCGACATGGAACCTGAAGGTAGTATGCCTCCAACTTGCAGAGGAGGGAAGCGGTTGGCCGGAAATCAGCGTGCCGGCCAGCGCAGATGCCGGTGGAGGAATTCGAAGGTGCCTTTGCCGTGGATCTCGTGGCCTCCGTCGAAGAACTCGATCCGGGTCCGGTCCCCGATTCCCAGATTCACGTAGAGGCGGCGCACCTTGGCGTATTCGAAGGCCACCCACTCGTCCTCCCCCACGCCGTCTCGATGTCCCCGCTCCACCATGAAGGGCCGGGGCGCGATCAGGCCGGCGATCTCGGCGTAATTGAACTTCTCGCCGAAGTCGAACTCGCTGTGCTCATGCTGCTTGGTCAACATGAAGCTGTAGCGGTGGTCGATGCTCACATGTTTCCAGACCGCCTCATTGAAGTCGCCGGAACAGATGGAAAGCGCATAGTTCTCCAGCACCGC
This sequence comes from Candidatus Aminicenantota bacterium, assembly GCA_026706325.1. Classification (GTDB taxonomy): domain Bacteria; phylum Acidobacteriota; class UBA6911; order RPQK01; family JAJDTT01; genus JAJDTT01. The sequence continues at coordinate 10,796 of JAPOYZ010000081.1, read as the reverse complement.
CGGGATCAGCATGGCCGACTTGCCGCCGTAGGAGAGCCCGTAGAAACCGATGCGATCGGCGTCGACGAAGGGGAGCGTGGCGAGCCACTCCAGGACCCGCTGGTGTTGGCGCACCATGGGCGCGAAGAAAGTCAGCTTGAGCGGGTTCGCCTTCCGCTGCAACGCGCGGTACTTCTCCTCGCCGATGTAGAGGTTCTGAGGGGCGTAGACGACAAAGCCGCGGTCGGCCAGTTGGGCGCCGAAGGCATGGTAGGGCCCTTGGTCTTTCGCCGGGTCGCAAACGTCCTGCGGTCTCCCGGCCCGGCCATGCTGGGCGACCACGACAGGGCGCCGTTCTCGCGGTTTCAGATCCCTGGGCACCAGGATCACGCCATAGCTGAAGACGCCGGGCCAAGTGTCGAGCACCACCTCGTATCCCTTCCAATGGTCCGTTTCGTAGATCTGGCGCGTCCGCGGATTGGGCTTGACGCTGGCCGGGGGAAGCCATCCGATGATTTCATGCCACAGGTGCTCCCGGTATTGGCGCGAGGTTCGAGCCCATCGGTCCAGGGACGAGGCGTCCGCTTCGGACCAGAACTGTTGGCGCCGAAAGGAACTGAGTCTCATCAGTTGCTGGCAATGCTCCACCAACTGCCGATACTGGCGCTCCATCCGCGTCGCGGGGTCGAAATCGGCACGCCGATCCCGCAGTGGCTCCGTCCGGGTGATCTCGCTGGGAAGGGTGAGTCCGCCGTCCAGGGCTGAGAGCAGTTCCTCCAGTGCTTCGGGGGAGAACGGGGGGCCCTTTCCGGAGCCGCTGACGACCAGCCGGAGGCGGTCCGGAAAGCCGAGCCGTTCGAAATGCTCGCGGGCCCGCCGGAACTCGGCCCGGACACCGTCCAGGGGCGGAGTCGCCAGCTTGCCGGACGACGCGTCCATGCGGCCGTTTCGAGGCGGCGGAGGGCCGGGAACCTCCGGACCGCGGCAGGCCTCCACCATCAGTGCGCGGGGCGCGATCAGGCTCGCGATCTCGGCGTCCCCGAATTCCTGGAGCAGGCCCCAGACGTTGCGGTAGACGGGCTCCTGCCAGACGCGCTCCCGCGGTTGGAAATAGCCGCTCACCAAAGTGGCCCGCGCCCTCGGATCCAATGCGGCGGCATAGAGGGCGACCAGGCCGCCCTCCCCGTGGCCGGCGATCCCCAGAGGAGTGTCGAAGCCCGCCGCGCCGGACACGTTGCGGGCGAAGTAGTCCAGGGCCGCCAGGACCTTCTGTACCTCGTAACCGAGCAGATGCCGCCCCATGAAATAGGCCTGCCGGTAGATGAATTCCCGGTGCGTCTGGTTGCTCTTGCGGACCCTGGAGTTTCCCGACCAGGTGTTCCTGCGGTCGATCAGCACCGGCACCAGGACCCGGCAACCCGCCTCCGCCAGAATCCGGGCGGCCTGAAGCCGGGGCGGGGTCTGCGGGTCCAGGCCGGCCAACATCTCGGGTGTCCAGTCGGCGTCGGGGATGACCACGACCTGGGCGCTGGCTTTCCCGGCAGGCTCCACCAGCAACCCTTCCGCGTCCACGCCATCCAGGACCGGCCAGCGGACGGCGTACACACCCAGCCGCCTGTTTTCGGCCACCAGGGACGGACGGGTGAGAGTCGCCACCAACTCCAGGTCCTGCGCCGGGAGTCTGTCGTCCACCGCGCCGATGCGGCGCCGAAATCGATCCCGGTTGCGCTCGATCGATTCCAGGTACGCCTGCGGGGACGAGTAGTCCCAGCTCCAGAGTCGTCCTCTTGCTTGTGGCGAATCGGCGATCTGCCGCAGCAGGAACCGGTCGATGTCCTCCACCAATTGCAGAGACAGGTCCCCTTTCATCCGCAGTGGACGGGTTCCGGGCAGACGGCTTCCGGTACCTGCGGCGAGGCTCACAGACAGTATTGCGGCGGCCAGGACCGCGGAAACCATTCGTATCATCCTCCACCTCCCGGATCCTTTAAATGCCGCGTCCTGCTCCGGTTTGGACCGAAGAGGGCATCCACAAGGGGAGCCTCTGCCTCCTTTTCCCTCCCCGGAACCCGTTTCGTCAGCCGCCACCGATTCCGGTCCACGAAGAGTCCGCGGTGACCCGCGTACCGGTCGTAGACCCGGTTCATCTCGTCGATGGAGTCGAAGTAGCCGACGACGTAGGCGGCGCCGAAAGATTCTCCCGCCCGGATCGGATGACCGCCCAGCTCCTGGATCATGCAGACGTAACCCCGCTGATGGCACCAAGCTTCGTAAACGGTGTCCGGATCGAGGGTCATCCCGGCGCGCCAGGGCCCGCCCCGGCCTGATTCCGGGTCCCGCACCCGGTAGGCCCGGATGAATCTCGAGGGGCGTTCATTCCGGTCCGTCCGATAGTTGAAACTGCCGTCCGGACCGAAATCGGTGAGGAATTCGTCTGCCGGGATCTCGCCGAAGTAGCTCAGGTAGACCTCGCTGAAGACGTCTCCCTCCCGGTGCTTGATGTGGCCGGGCATGTCGATGCGGCGGAACAGGGAGTCGCTGTCGTTGACCGAATCGATCCGGTCGCTGGACACGAAGTAACGCGCGCCGGCCGGAAACACGATGGTCTGGGTCCACTTCGATCCCGGCCGCTTACCCGGTGCGGCCAGCGTGTAGGTGAAGTCCATGGTCACCGCCACGAAGTCCGGGCCCTCCACCAGCCGGGGCGAGAGGCGCCGCGCCCGGGTGCAGATCTGGGGGCCTTCCACGATCCGCTTGGGCCGCACTCCATGGATGAGAGGGTCATCCAGGTAGCGCAACTCCTCGGGGAGCTGATCACCACCCGAGTCGGCGCTGCCCGGCTCCAGCAGGAAGTCGGCGATATGGAGACCGTGTCCGGCGTCGCGAAAGCCTGTCTTCCGGTCCAGGAACGAACCTCCGGCCACGCCGCTGACGTAGCCCTGCTTCCGGATCCTGGCCTCCAGGGACGGCCCGGAGATGACGATTTCTTCTCCGGTTTCGGCGATGCTGAAGCCGCTGTCCGGGGACTCCACCTCCGGAGCCGGGGCGCAACCGAACAGCCACGCCACTGCCAGCAGGACGGTTTGCAGACGGCGTTGGTCACGTCGTCCGCCGGACCCGCTTCCGGAGATCGCTCTTGCCATTCCACCCCCAGCGTTTCGTCAAGACTACCCGCCGAACGCGGAAGCTCCAAGACGAAAAAGGCGGTGTTCCTCGCTCTTCAATCTGTTATTTGTAATTCGTGGTTTCTCCAAAGGAGCCCGCCCCAAGCCGATCGCGCTCCATTTTGTTTGCCGCCTTGGCCCTCGCCGTACAGTTCCAGGCGGGGTGCTCGGCCGTGGACACCCGGCAGCCGAATTTCATCGTCATCCTCTGCGACAACCTGGGCTACGGCGACATCGAGCCCTTCGGGTCCAGGCTTCACCGGACACCCAATCTGAACCGCATGGCCCGGGAAGGCCTCAAGCTCACCCACTTCTACGCCACCGCCGGGGTCTGCACTCCGTCGCGAGCCAGTCTCCTGACCGGCGCCTACGCTCAGCGGGTAGGGATGCACACGAATCCTCGGGACGGACAGGTCCTGCGCCCCATCTCGCCCTACGGTCTGCATCCGGATGAGATCACCATCGCCGAGTCGTTGCGGGGACTCGGCTACGCCACCACCGTCATCGGCAAATGGCATCTGGGAGACCAGCCGGAGTTTCTCCCCACCCGGCAGGGGTTCGATTCTTTTTTCGGCACTCCCTACAGCGACGACATGACCCAGGCCGTCGGCCGGCGAATCGGCGAACGAATGGACGGAGTTCGTTGGCCTCCGCTGCCGCTGATGGAGAACGAAACCGTCATCGAGGCGCCGGTTGACCGGAATCTCTTGACCGGCCGCTACACCGAACAGGCTCTGGAATTCATCGAGGAAAACTGGAACCGTCCCTTTTTTCTCTACCTGCCTCACGCCATGCCGGGAAGCACCCGGAGCCCATTTGCCGGAGACCGCTTTCGGGGCAAGAGCCGAAACGGTCCCTGGGGGGACTCCATCGAGGAACTGGACTGGTCCACCGGCCGGATTCTGGACAAACTGGTGAAGCTCGGGCTGGAACGGCACACTCTGGTCTTCTGGACTTCGGACAACGGCGCCCCTCTGTCGAGGGACCCGGCCAGTCCCGCACGGGGAAGCAACGGTCCTCTCTTCGGCCGGGGTTACACCACGGCGGAGGGAGCCTTTCGCGTGCCTGCGATCGCCTGGTGGCCGGGCCGGATCGCGCCCGGCGGCGTTTGCCCGGAGTTGGCCACGACCATGGATCTGATGCCCACCCTGACCCGCCTGGCCGGTGGAGAGCCGCCGGGGGATCGCGTCCTCGACGGCCACGATATTGGGCCCCTCCTGTTCGCGGAGCCCTCCGCCGTTTCCCCCTACGAGGCCTTCTACTACTATGACCGGGACCAGCTCCACGCCGTGCGGCAGGGGCCCTGGAAACTCTTCGTGCCGTTGGACTCGTTTCGTCGTCACCCACACTTCGGGGACCAACGGCCGGTGGAACCTCTCCTCTTCAATCTCGTCAGCGACGTGGGATCGACCCGCAACGCCGCCCCCGAGCACCGCGAGATCGTGGAACGGCTGATGGCGCTGGCGGAGCAGGCCCGGGTCGACCTCGGAGACCGGGGAAGGCCGGGTGCGAACCAACGGCCTCCGGGAGTCGTGGAGGATCCTCGTCCGCAGATGGTACAGTCGCATTGAATCCGTCTTTTGAGGAGCGAACCATGGTGTTTGTGAAATTCACTCTGCAATGTTGGCTCCTGATGTTCGTTCTGGCGGCGTCGGTTCCGGCTGGAACGGCTCCGGGATTTTCTACCGCAGGCGAGGGGAAGATTCTGCGGGCTGGCGCCTCCGTGGTGGACATCACTCCCCCGACCTTTCCCGTCTCCTCAAATGGGGGCATGAGCGACCGTTCGGTCGGGAAGGCGCACGATCCGCTCAACGCGCGGAGCCTGGTCCTGGACAACGAATCGGTCCGGATCGCCATCGTGGTCGTCGACAGTTGCATGATCCCCAGGGACATCATCGACGCCGCCCGCAAGAAGGCGTCGCGCTCGACCGGGATCCCGGCCGGGAACATGCTGGTTTCGGCCACCCACAGCCATACCGCCGTCACCGTCGCCGGAGTTTTCCAGAGCGAGCCTGAAGCCGCCTACCGGGAGTTCCTGAAGGAACGAATCGCCCTTTCCGTCGTCGAGGCGGCCTCCCGGTTGGAAGCGGCGCGAGTCGGTTGGGCAGTGGGCAACAACGCCCGTCAGGTCTTCAACCGGCGCTGGTTCATGCGGCCCGGTTTCAAGTACCTGGATCCTTTCGACGCCGGAACCGATCGCGTGCGGATGAATCCGCCGGCGGGCAGCAGCCAGTTGCTGGCGCCGGCCGGTCCCATCGACCCGGAAGTTCCCGTCCTCTCCATTCAGTCACCCGACGGCCGTCCGCTGGCCCTGCTGGCCAACTACTCGCTGCACTACGTGGGCGGAGTGGCGCCCGGCGGTCTCTCCGCGGATTACTTCGGAGAATTCGCCAAACAGATCGCGCAGCGCGTGGGAGCCGGGGAGGTGGAGCCTCCCTTCGTAGGCATCATGTCCAACGGAACCAGTGCGGACATCAACAACGTCAACTTCTTCGAGCCGGGTGTCCGCCGCCAGCCCTTCGAGCAGATCCGGCGGGTGGCCGCCGACGTGGCCGATTCGGCGCATCATGCCTACCGGAGGATCGAGTATCATGACTGGGTGCACCTGGCTTCCAGCCAGGCGGAAATCGAGCTGGGGGTCCGGCTGCCGGACCGGGACGACCTGGATCGGGCCCGGAAGATCCTGGCTGATGCGGGACCCGGCCCCTACCGGGAACGCCGGGCCATCTACGCCCGCGAGACGGTGCTGCTGGCCGAATATCCGGCAAGGGTTCCGGTCCGGCTGCAGGCGATCCGCATCGGGGACCTGGGAATCGTCAGCACACCGTGCGAGACCTTCGTCGAAACGGGCCTGGCCATCAAGAAGGAGAGCCCTCTGCGGCCGACTTTCGTGATCGAATTGGCCAATGGATACAACGGGTACCTTCCCACCGCCCGGCAGCATGAATTGGGGGGCTATGAGACCTGGCGGGCGCGGTCCAGTTATCTGGCAGTGGAAGCCGAAGCCAAGGTCCGCGGCAGTTTGCTCCGGCTACTTCACGCCGTCGCCGGAAATTGAGGCATCGGGAACCGCCGCTGTTGCCGTCACTCTCCAAGATCGTGCAGGCGCCTTTCGAGATCCGGCCTCGCCCGCTGGAACTCCAACCACCAGTCCTCCAGTTGGTCCCGGGTCGGGAGCCCGGGATTCTTGACCATGAGGTGCCGGAGACGGGACCGGAATCTGTCTTGGGACGGGAAGACACGCTTTTTGTGGCCGGGGTAGAAGATGAAGTCCATGGCGGTTCCCTCCATGCCGCAGGTGACGGCAGCCGTCGTCTCCGGGTCCAGCAGGATCACCGACCGCCAGCCCGCGGGTGAGGGGTGGGAAACCAGCACCGGCTGATGCCAATTGCCGATCAGGCGGCCGCCGCCGCGGGGGCAATGGGGAATTCTCCCTGTCCGTTGAAAATAGGCTTCCGGACTGCTCACGTAGCCGTCCAGATGGCCCACTCCTCGATCCGCCCAGAGCACCAACTCTCCTCCGGCGTCCCAGAACCAATGGGAACGCCGGCCGTTGACCGAGGTGTAGCAGGCAAAAAAATGCCCATACTCTTCAATCGGTCGCCCGGTCGAGTTGGCGGCGGTGAAGAGCATGTCCCAGTGAACTCGATCGCGTCCGGCCGTGGCGGGCAGGAGATATTCCTGGCGAAACGTGAGTCCGTCGGTTTCGAATTCGATCCCCAGGTATCCCTTGCCCAACTTCTCTGCGTCCACTCGAGGATTTCCCAGGAAACGGGGACGAAATGAGTCCCAGTAGGCCGGGTTTTCGAATCCGCGAGCGCGAAAGTCGAACGGGTGCCCCTTCCACCAGTGCCACTCCGTATAGTCCCAGGCGCTGTAGGCACCCGGGTAGATCCAGTCCAGTTCGGGCTCGTCGCAGGTCGTGAGTTCTTGGACCCCTCGGGAACTGAAGCCGATTTTGAGAAGGGGTGAGCCGTTCTTCAGGCGCAGCGTCACGGGGTAGAGGGACCCGTACTCGTCGGGAGGAACCGATTGGGAAGCTTGTCTACAGGAAGTCGAGGCCGACAGAATCAAACCGAGTCCCGCCAGCAGAATCCCGGCCGGTATCACCCCATTGGAATCTCTTGCCGGTCCGATCCTCACCGGCACCCCTGTGCGCCTCGGTCTCATGCCATCGAGAAACGTTTCTTGTCCCTCCCATGATACCCGCGGCCCCGCCTCGATCCGATTGGGGAGAGTCCGAGTGAGGAAAGGTTGTGGAAGGGCTGTGGAAAAAGCCGTCGCCGGGTGTCAGGATCGGCGGGGGGAAATCCCCGGGGCCGACAAGAACGGCGTGACCCATGCCCGGACCTTCACAGGAGTCTCACCGATGAGGACCTGGAGACGTCTTTCGATTCTGTGCCTTCTGATCCCACTACCCGTGGCCGCCGAAACCTCTGCCGGGGTGAAGCTCTCCTTCGATGGGGTGGACCTCGATCCGTCCGTCCGGGAGTTGCAGCTGGTTCCGGGAGTCCACCATCGTTTGAGCTTCACCGTTCTCGAGCCTGGAGACCTGGAGTTCCAGGGACGGGTGACCCGGCGTCTGCCGTTCGGCCGGACCGTCACCGAGACTCGACCATTCCGGCGCCGCGCCAGCTTCGACCTGGGACCTCTGACCGCTCCCGGCCGTTACGAGTATGAAGCGGGGGCAGACTATATTCGCGGCTACCATAACGAACACCAGGTGACAGACCGCAACTGGGAGAAGACCTGGGTATTCCGCCAGCAACTCAGCCGTGAGGTGACGACCGAACGGCTGGGGATGGGTGAGGGCGGGCTCCCGGTCAAGGCTCTGCGTTTCGTCGACGGCGGACCGGAGCGGGTCGTATTCGATCCCAAGCTGGCCTCCGCCAATCTGATCTCGCTTCGGATGCAGCCGGACGTCCTCCTCCACCAGGATCGTCTATCCCTGTTGGCGGAGATCCGTCCCGGCGCCGGACCGGAGCGAGTCGAGGGCGAGATGAGGATCTCTGACGCCTCCGGCAAGTCCCTCTGGACCAGGGAGCTCACGCTGACTCGCCAAGCGGGAATTCGGAAGGTTCCGGTCCCGGTCGAGGGTTGGCCCGACGGGAACTACCGGGTGCAGTTCCTGCCCAGGGTGGGTGGACGGCTCTGGCCGGACGGCCCCGCCTTGGACTACCGGCGGAGAACCGAGCCGCCGGACAGTCTCCTGCTCACCCCCCTGGCCACTTGGCGTCTTCGGATCGACCCCGGGCGCCCCGAGATCCGTGTCCGCAACTTTCAGCTCGCTCACGGCCGTTGGGGGGACAGTCCCCTCGACGCGGAATCCTGGGAATGGAAACCACTTCCCGATGATGGCGTCGCCTTGGTGGGGAGAGGGGACTACACCGCCCCTCCCGCGACCTATCGTCCACCCGTCGAGGGGACCTATGCCGTCTTCCTGGGGACGAAGGGTTCGGGTCTGCACGTTCAGGTGGGCCGGGAGGGGTTGATTCGGGACGCTCCGCCGACCCAGTTGGGGGAGGAGACCTTCGTCACCGCCGCGGATCTGACCGGAGAAGTCATTCGTTTCTACTCTGCCGGCGATCCCAGGAGGTGGCTCGACTGGAAGAAGGCCGGCGACCAGCGGGGCATGGCCACCCTCCTGCGGCTGGTTCCGGTCACGCCCCAATCGGTCCGGAAGCTCAAGAACCGGATGTCTTCGCCGCCAACGCCGCTGTTGGCGGTGAACGACTGGGCCTGCTACTTCGACGTGGTCTGGGCCCGGCTCCTTCCGGACCAGTTTCGGAGCATCGCCTGCGGACAGTCCGAATTGGGATTCGGGGCCATCGGCTGGTCGGTGGGCCGATCGTGGGTCGAGTACCACAGCCGGCTTCCCCGGACGACCCGTTTCCCCTGCGCCTCCTACGAGGAGGCGAAGCAAAACCGGGACTTTTCCCCCCACGACTACGGCCGGCGCATCCACATGATCAACGAGTACGATGCCTTGACCCAGGTCAACGGGACCCGGGAGGACTGCCGCGCGCAGGTTTGGCCCTGGCTGGCCATGCAGCGCCACTATGGCGCCGACCGCTACGGAGGCATATTCGCCAGCGAGTTTTACCGGCGGCATCCGGAGTGGTGGAGGATCGCCAAGGACGGTTCCGACTCCAGGGGATTGAGCTACTACTTCCCCCAGGTCCGGAAGGAACGGGTCGACATCCTGCTGGAGGTGGCCGAGCGGGGGGCGGACGGCCTGTTGGTGGGATGCGACCGCCAGGTCCCCATGCTCCTCTACAACCCTGAGATGGTCGCGGCTTATCGAAAGGCGACCGGGGTGGACCCCAGAAAGATCGACGTCTTCGCCGGCCGGCCCTACCGCGACTGGGTTCGCTGGCGGGCCGACTTCTTCACCCAGGTGCTGCGCGACCTGAAGGCCGGACTCGCCGCCCTCGATCGGGCCGTTCCCGTGGCCGTGCGCATCCCGGCGGCGGGGCTGTTCCACAACCTGGCCCAGGGTCTGGACGTGGAGCGCTGGTGCCGCGAGAAACTTGTCGACCAGGTCCAGCTCGACCCGCTGCAGGACCTCAGGGGGCAGGCCGGCCAGGATATCCGTCCCTATCTGGATCTGGGACGCCTCTATGAGATTCCCATCGTGGCAGGCATGGGCGCCTCGGCCTACATCGGCGCCGGCGGGACCCACTCCTGGACCCACGTCAATACGCAGGACGGCAGCCTCCTGGTTCCCCGGGGCGGCGCCGGTCTGACCAATCTCGTGCCTGGCCTGAAACGGGCGTTAGGACTGATCAAGGGAGGCGCCGACGGCATCGATGCCTATGAGACCGAACTGCTGGCCCAGGTCGATCCCATTCGCTTCCTGGTGGCCATGTATGGACACCGTACGCAGTTGGAAGAGTTTCTCCGGGAGTCCAATCTCGAGTCGGTGGCCCCCATCGATGCCGACAACGCAGCCTCCGGGCACGACAACCATTCCCGATGGGTTGTGGGCTGGACCCTGGAGGGCTTCGGAGCGAAATCACTGTGACCGGTTTTTCGCAATGCGAAAGACCGGTCCGCTGAGGTCCGCGTGATAGACTACGAGGAGACATGTTCAATCGCATTCTTGCCAAGATTCTCGGTTCCCAGAACGAGCGGGATCTCAAGCGAATCCAACCCATCGTCAATCGAGTCAACGAGTTGGAGGCTTCGGTCTCGAAGCTGGACGATGCGGGCCTGAAGGCCAGGACTCCCGAGTTCAAGCAGCGCCTGGAGCGGGGCGAGAGTCTGGAAGACATCTTGCCGGAAGCCTTCGCGGTGGTGCGGGAGACCTCGCTCCGGACCCTCCGCATGCGCCACTACGACGTGCAGATCATCGGAGGCACGGTGCTCCACGAAGGCAAGATCGCCGAGATGAAGACGGGAGAGGGAAAAACCCTGGTGGCGACTCTCCCCATCTATCTGAACGCCCTTAAGGGTGAGGGAGTCCACTTGGTGACGGTCAACGACTACCTGGCTCGCCGGGATGCCGAATGGATGGGTCCCCTCTACCGTTTTCTGGGCTTGACGGTGGGCATGATCCAGCATGACATGCCGGACCAGGACCGGCGCGACGCCTACAAGGCCGACATCACCTACGGCACCAACAACGAGTTCGGCTTCGACTACCTGCGCGAC
>JAPOYZ010000012.1 GCA_026706325.1 Candidatus Aminicenantota bacterium | reverse complement strand
ACCACCCGGAGCGCTGTCATGCCGGCGATTCCCAGGAGAACGGTGACTCCCACGACGACGAAGACCCGTTCCGGCAGCGACAACGGACGCCGCGCCATGGCGTCCCGGTCGAAGAAGGCCAGCAACGTGGCCAGTACGCCCAGAGGCATTGCGAGGAGAGTCAAGGCCTGGGCCAGGGCGAGAGCCCGGATCTCCAACTGGCTCTTGGCAACGGAAGCCGACGCGGCCCCTGTATCCGCCGGTGCCTCGGACTGGAGGATGGCGACGGCAGTGGCCATGCCGATGAGCAGGATGATTCCGGCGATGAGCTTGGTGGTGCCAGAGTTCACCTTCCCGCCCAGGCCCAGCCCGTCGTTGACCAGGACCCCGCCGACCATGGCGTTGGTCACGAAGCTGGAGAAGGCGGCCGTGCCGAAACCGATGCAGAAGATGATCCGGGCGTACGGTCCGAAGACCCCCTCCAGTTGCATCGCCATGCCCGCAGCGCTGTCCACACGTCCGCCCGGGTACAGCACGGCGGCCGCCGTCATCATGATCACGCACCCGATGGCCGTGTAGAGAATGGATGCGAGCACCGTGTCGGTGACTCCGCTGGAGAGATCCTCCTCCTTCCAGCCCTTGGCCCGGACGAGGTAGGCCTGGAAGAAGGCCGCCACCATCACGAACGTCGTGGCCACCAGGCCGCCCAACGTGAGCCAGTCGGCGCCCTCCGGAATATTGGGGATGGCCGCGCCCTTCATGGCAGACAACCAGTCGGGGCCGGCCCACAGCAGGTTGGCCACGAAGGCCAGGACCATGAAGACCAGGAAGAAGGTCATCAACCTTTCCAGCAACAGGTAGATGTTCCGGAAGCCGGCAAGGAAGACGATGGAGAGCAGGGTGAAGCCCACGGGCCAGACGATCTTGGGGATGTCTCCAAAGAGAGTGGTCATGGCGGCAGTGACGCCCAGGTTGTTCCCGAACTGGAAGGTGGCGTTCACCGAGGCCAGGGAGAAACCGCAGACCACGGCGAACCAGGGGCCCAGCTTCCGGGAGGTGAGCCCCAGGAAGGTCTCTTGGGAGTAGAGTCCGAATCGCAGGAACAGGGCGAGAAACCCCGCCATGAGGGCTCCGGCGAGGATGGCCAGCCAGAGCATGGAATAGCCGTAGACGGCGCCGGTCCGCGACATGAGCGTGACGCTGCCCGGTCCGATGATGCAGGCCCCCACGATGAAGGCGGGTCCGATGCGTCTCAATCCGACGGCCATGGTCGATTACCTCGCAGCGATGGTTGCAGCTTTCAGTGTACAGGGCGCCGAGAGGAGCGGCGACTGGAGGTAGGACATTACTATGGTTGGGACAAAATAGAGAATGGGGGACAAGGATGTCCCCCCTCGTGTGCCCGACATGGGCTGTCTCTAAGGGATGAGAGATCCCGAAGGAGGTGATGGAACCAACCTTAGCCGAACCGCAAGGCGTAGCCGCGAGGTGAAGCTGGAGGAAGCGGCAGGCAAACCCACGACCGCAGGAACACGAATCGGCAGCGAGGCCGAGTGCGGGCGGTGAGCTGGCGAGGAACAGCGAAACCCGAACTCCATCCAGACGCACCAGGTAGAGCCGGGCGGCGCGGGGGGAAAGAGGCAGCACCTTACTCGGGGAGATCTCAAGGGTGAGAGCCTTTGAGAAGTCAGCAGAGGTCATAGTAGCGAAGAAGCTGGGTAATGCCGGTGGAGCGAAGGACCGAAGGAGTCGTACCGACCCTATGGTGGACTCGTCAGTGGAGGCACAACGACTCCCGAGAACGGGACGCGGGGTGCTCTCCCCCGGACGGGGAGAGTCTCAGCGGGCCGGCAGGAAAGGCCCAAGGGTGGAACCCGTCAAGCTGGAACGGCGGGGCTCGGAGTCACACTGACGGCGAAAGCCGGAAAGAACGGCCGGGTACGAGGTCCATCGGACCTCGGGTGACTCCAACCGCCGGATACTGAAAACGGTACGTCCGGTGGTGTGGGAGGGTGCAGGGGCGCAATCCCCTGCGCCCGACCCGATCTGGCAGCCCATATTTTCCTGAGAAAGACGCGCGGAAAGGAGAAGTGATGGGACGCGGGCATAGGATTGTATCGACCCTGTCCCTGGTGGGGCTTGGCCTGCCGGCGCTGGCAGGGCACCAGAAACCGGATTCGGGGCACTATTCCGAGCCGGAGTACGAAACCAAGGTCGTGCTGGGGAACAAGGTGCCCATGAGAGACGGGGTCAGGATTTCCGTGGACCTCTACCGGCCCGACGCTCCGGGAAGATTTCCCGTGATTCTGACTCACACGGGTTACAGCAATCTCGGTGGAACACCCGGATTTGGGACGGATCGAGCCAAGTGGTTCGCGCGGCGGGGTTACGTCTACGCCGTTTCCGACTTGCGCGGCCGATACGATTCGGAAGGGGAAACGGACATCTTCGACGCGAAGCACAAGACGGACGGCTACGACCTTGTGGAGTGGCTGGCGCGCCAATCCTGGTCCAACGGCAGTGTCGGCATGACCGGGGGCTCTTATCTGGGTTGGACCCAGTGGTGGACTGCCAGCCAGGCGCCTCCTTCCCTGAAGGCGATCGCCCCCGAGGTGGCTCCCCCGGACCAGTTCTTCAACGCTCCGTACCAGAACGGCATCCTGGTGAGCTGGGCCATGGATTGGGGAGCGGGAATGATGGCCGGCCGCACCATCCAGGTGATCGGCGAAGGGCCCTACGGCGGCTTTTCAAACAATCGGCACGAAGAATACATGCACCTGCCCTATATCGACATTCCGAAAGTGAAGGGGGCGCTGGATGCACCCTGGTTCGGGACCTGGATCCGGCAAAACCTCTCGACCGGTGAATACTGGAGGAAGATCTCCTACCAGGGCGAACACAACTATTCGAAGATGACGGTGCCGGCCTTGAACATCACGGGGTGGTTCGATGCGAATTATCCCGGCTCGCCCATGAACTACCAGGGGATGAAGCAGTACGGAGCGACCCCGGAATCCCGGCGACCGTCCCTCGTCATCGGGCCCTGGCAGCACGCCATCAACCAACGGGTGGTGGCGGGATTCGACTACGGTCCCGACGCCGTGATCGACCTGAACGGAATGATTTGCCGGTGGTTCGACCACTTCCTGAAGGGGATCGACAACGGAGTGACCGATGGGCCTCCCGTGCATGTCTTCGTCATGGGCCCCAACCGCTGGTACGCGGAACCGGATTGGCCTCTGCCTCAAACGAAATGGACGAAGTACTACCTGCACAGTGAAGGGAAGGCCAATTCGCTGAAGGGAGACGGGGTGTTGAACACCACACCGCCGGGTGAGGAAGCGTGGGACAGTTACGTCTACGATCCGGCTGATCCCACGCCCAGCGCCCCTTTTACGAATGGCCATATCGATGGAGCGGTGGATGCGCGTATCCCGTCGATCCGGGACGACGTGCTGGTCTATACGACGCCGCCGCTGGCCCAGGACATCGAAGTAACTGGGCCGGTCGAGGCGAAGCTCTATGCGGCGACCTCGGCCCGGGATACCGATTGGATGGTGCGCCTGATCGACGTCCATCCCGACGGGTATGCCGCCCTCCTGTGTGACGGGGTGATCCGGGCGCGGCATCGGGACCCGCAGCGAGGAGGGGCGTTCAATCCGGAGCGTCTGAGCCGGATCGAGCCCGGCAGGGTCTACGAATATACGATCGAGTTCTGGAGGTCGACCGGGAACGTGTTCAAGAAGGGGCACCGCATCCGCGTCGAGATCTCCAGCAGTTACTTTCCCTACTACCTCCGAAATTTGAACACGGGCGCCGACAACATCGGTCTGGAGACCCGTTCAGAAGTGGCTCGGCAGAAGGTCTTTCATGACGCCGAATCTCCCTCCCACGTCACTTTGCCGGTGATCCCGAGTCGGAAATCGGACCCGTCGCCTGCCGTCAGCACGGACGGAAACCAGCGGCAAGAATAGGCGGGACCGCTTACCGGTTCCCCTTGCGAAGTTGAGCGACCATTTTCCGGGCCATCTGGTGGTCCGGGTCGAGCCGCAGCACCTGTTCCATGCTTTCCAGCGCTTCGGCATGACGTCCCAGGAAGTAGAGCGTCACGCCGATGTTGGCATGGACGGTGGCGCTGCCCGGTTTCAGCGTCGCCTGGGTTCGATACAGGTCCAGGGCGGCCTCGTATTTTTTCTGTCCGAACCTCAAATGGGCCAGGTAGTCCAGGGTTTTCGCGTGGTTCTGATCCCGCTTCAGGGCGTGTTCGAATTGCGCCGCCGCCTCGTCCTTCCGATCCAGTTCCAACAGGGTCCGGGCGGACAGGTAGTGTGCCGTCGCCGCTGTTCCCGGATCCATTTCCTGCTGGATGGCGCGGGTCAACGATTCCAGGGCTTCGTCGTAGCGTTCCAGGTTGAACAGCGCCGCACCCAGGCCAACTTGGGCGGGCACGAAGTCGGCATCGATCCGCAGCGCTTTGCGGTACAACGCGATCGCCTCCGTACTCCGTTCCCCCTTCCTCAGCGCCTCACCCGCGTTGACGAGCGTCGCGGGGTCGTTCGGCCGCAACTCCCGCGCCCGGCGCAGGTGATCCAAGGCTTCGTCGGCCCGGCCCTGCGCGAACCTGACATTGGACAGTTCCACCAGGGCATCCGCAGGATCCGGCATCGACGCCGCGGCACGCCGGAGATGCGCACTCGCGGCGTCGAGCCGGTCCAACCGGAACGCTGCGCGCCCCGCGTACATGGCGAGTTCCCCCGTGAAATGGGCGTCAGGCGCCAATTCAAGCGCTTTCTCGAGAGGCGCAATCGCTTCCGCATAGCGTCCCGAATGGAACAGCGCAATGCCGAGTCCACCGTTCCCGTACACCAGTCTGTCGTCGATCTCCAGTACGCGGTGGTAGGTCTCGATGGCCTCGGCGTGCCGGCCTTGTCTCCGCAGCACCTCTCCGAGGTTCTGGTTGGCGTTGAGATGCCGGGGTTCGATGCCCAGGGCCGTGCGAAGTGCCGATTCGGCCTCGTCGAGGCGGTCCAGACGGGTGAGCACCCGGCCCAGATTGGAATGGATGTCCGCATTTCCGGGACGCTGTGCCACGCCGATACGGCCCGCGGCCAGCGCCTCCTCGTGGTGGCCGGCGTCCGAAAGGGGACCCATCAGGTTGAGGTGGGCGTCCCGCGCCTCGGGATTGAGTGCGACGATGTGGCTGAAAAAGGCGACCGGGTCACGGTAGATGCCCGTCTGGCGCCAGGTGAGCGTGCCCAGCACCGCGAGCGTGACGACGAGCGCGCCGCCTGCGCCGGTTCTCAACGCAGACGGTAGTCGGCTTACGGCGAATGTGGCGGCTCCAAGGAGCACCGCCAGCACGCCGAGGCCGGCCAAGTATTGGAACCGGTCCGCGACCAGAGAGAACTGCATGTAGCCGTAGTCGACGAAACCGAGCACCGGTGACAGCGTCACGGCATAGAAGAGGACGCCGGCCAGCGGTCCCCGCCCCAGCCGATCCCGGCCGATCCAGAGCAAAGCCGGCAGGGCGGCGGCAGCCAGGACATAGATCCAGGCGACCGGGTCCACGGGATCGATCTCCCAAAGCGGATAGACAATGGCCAGACCGGTCGGCCACAGCAGCTTGCCCACGTAGAACCACAGCGCCCGCGCCGCAATCAGGATCCGGTCGATGAACGAGTAGCCCAGCGCCAGGGGCTCCCGAGAGGTATAGAACGACAGGTCCAGGGCCGTGATGGCCGCCGCCAGCGCGAAAAGCGGCGCCACACGGAGCAAGTCGGTTCGCGTCACCCGGCCTGATCGCCACCAGTGCCAGATCAAGAGCGACACCGGCAGTGTGACCACGATGGACTTGGACAACAGGCCGGCTGTGAACAGGCCGAGCACCAGCAGGTAGCGGGCCGGTTTGGGTGCCTCCACGTACCGGATCCAGGTCAGCGCCGCCGTCAAGTAGAACAGAGCGGAGAGCAGGTCCTTGCGCTCGATGACCCAGGCGACCGATTCGACATGCAGAGGGTGGACGGCAAACACGGCCGCGATGACCCAGGCGCCCGGCACAGCCAAGCGCCGGAGGATCCGCCAGATCAACAGGACGTTGGCGATGTGCAAAAGTAGATTGACAGCGTGATAGCCGAGCGGATTCACCCCCCAAAGCTTGTGCTCCAGCCAGAAACTGGTGTAGACGACGGGCCAGTAGTGACCTTCCTTCTTGATGTCGGCCGGCGAGAACCAGATGTTCCACAGTCCGGACCAGGCGTGCACCACCGGCTCATCGGCGAAGATCGTGTCGTCCCAGACGAATCCGGCTTCAAGCGCCGGCAGATAGCTGGCGACGACCAGGAGGCCGAGCACCAGGGCACGGGCGATCAACCAGCCGGCAGAGCGGTCACCGTCGGCGGGGAGTGCCATTCGCTTCCTCTCGGACATTTCTCAACTGCCGGCGATGACCTGCAACGGCTCGTAGAGGGCCGGCGGCCACCGTCTCCGCGGTGCTCACGACGCAGAGCGCGGGGATCTGTCCGAGAGTGTCCTCCGCACCCTCTCGTGGACACGGTAGCCGTAGAGTCGGGACAGGTGCCGCAGAAAGTTGAAGGGTGTCCGCCAGTTCAACTTGCTCGTTCCCCGGTGGCGGGCGCCGAATCGGATCGGGACTTCCCGGACACGAAGCCGCCCCCGGGCCATCAGCTCAAGGGCAATCTTATAGCCGACGGGATGAAGATCCTCCAGATCGGGCAGACGCCGCCGGTCGGTGGCGAAGAAGCCGGACAAGGGGTCGCGGCAATCGGCGAGCGGACGCGCCATCAGTGTGCCGGCCCGGGACAGGAGCGCGCGGGCGAGGCTCCAGGCCGGGTCCATCCGCGCTTCAGGCACGTAGCGGCTGCCGACGACCATGTCGCAATCGGCGTCGAAGGCGGCCAGCAGGTCGATGATCTGTTCCGGCGGATGGGACAGGTCGGCGTCCATGACCACCAGCCGGTCGCAGCGTGCGAGCCGCATGCCTTCCAGAACCGAGAGGGACAAGTCCCGGGTCGCGCCGCGGCGGGTCACCATCCGCACCGGCAAGCGGCCTCCCCACTTGGCGACGATCGCCTCGCTGCCGTCGTTCGAGTCGTCATCGACCAGGATCAGCTCCCACTCGGCGGGCCAATCGGACAAAGCGGCGGATACGCGGCGGACCAGGGTCGGGATATTGGCGGCCTCCCGAAACGTCGGCACGACGATGGACACCGGGTTGTGCCCAGGAGACGAGGGGTCGCTCAAGGTCGAAAAACTTTCTTGACCGGCGGAGGGCGGCTGTCCGTTTGGCACCGGGACTCCTGCCCGAGATGCGTCAGCGACGCCGGGCATCCACCATCTCTTGCGCTTTGGCAGGCGTAGTAATTCTGCAACGACTCACTTGGGAATCAGATTCCGACCCGCTGCAGGGGCCATAGTGGATCACTTTCAGCAGCTCATCGACGATGGGCTGGTGTGGTCGCGGCGAAGATCCCAACCAGAGAAGCAACACGCCGGGTCCTCTTCGTGCCCGGTGGCCGAAGACGGACAGTGAGTCTATCTGTCCACCGGCACCACCGGCAGCGTGGTGAAGACACCGTTCATGACGTCCATCTCTACGGCCACTCCGGTGAATTCCTGCTGTCCTGCCGACGCCGTACAACGGACCGAACCGGTGAAGTCCGACGTGTCGTGGTCGAACAATTGATCGATGAACATGGCGTCCTGACCATTGGCCGGCAGAGTCACCGGCTTCATTTCGATCATCTCGCCACCCATCATCAATCGGCAGCTCAACTCCAGTTCGGACTCGCTCAGGTTTCGGAGGGCCGCTCCCGTGTTGACGCCGCCGGCTTGGCGGCGTACGGGGATGATGGCGTCGCGGAGCGCCTGGCTGGCTCCCACGCCAGCCACGCCGACGCCCGAAAAGTCATAGCGCAGGACCCCTCCGATGGGGCTGTCGCGACCTTCGGTGACGACTTTCACCGAACCGGTCACAAGGTCCCCCATGCCGTTGGTCGAAATAGTGACCTCTCCCAGGGACGGCAATTCGGATTGGAGGGTCAGAGCGCCGTAGTCTGTGGCCTGCAGGTGATCCATGACGTCCACCAGCGATTCCGGGTCGATGAGTTCGCCTGACTTGTCATAGAAAAAGACGAGGGGCTGAATCGGCGTGGCGGCCAGGTTCACCAATACCACATCGGAGCTGAAGGAGTCCCCGTTGCCGAAATGGGCGAAGTCCAGGGCCATCTGACGGTCCTTGTAGAAGCCGGAGCCGACGATAAAGGACCGCATTCTTGGCTCGGAACCGGGAGTCTCGACGGTAAACGAAATCGCACGGGCGTAGGTCACCTTGGGTACATCGGCGCTGTCGGTGTCGTCATTGGGATCGTCGAAATGGTACTCGACGTAGCCGCCGTCCTCGCTTTGGGTCGCCACCTCGATAATCTGGGGTAGGATGAGTTCTCCGGTGACAGCGTCTCTGAGGACGTCGGTAGGGGCTTGAAGCTCGTATCTCTCCGGAAACGCTCCGTGAAAGAGCGTGAACCCGCTTCCATCCATGATGAACAGGTAGACGGGGCCTGCTCTCCAGGGTCCGTTCGGAATCCGGAGAATTCTCTTGATTTTAACGAAAGCGTCACGGCCTTCTTGCCTGTAGAGTCCGACGATGTAGCGTAGTGTCCCATCCACGAAGGCCTTCAGAGTTTCGCGTTCCACCACGTCATGGGCCGTAACCGCGAGGACATCACCGGGGTCTATGTCCTCCTCCCCCAAGTGGGATTCCTGAAGATCGAAGCCGGCGACCAGGATGGCCGGGAGACCGTCAAAACCCAGGTGACCCGCGGCATAACCGTCGGCGTCAGCCGCCTCCGCCATGAATGGACCGCCAAGTTCAGACGACTTGGCGGCTTGGGTGATCTGCGCGAAAATTTCGGAGTCGAGCAGCCCGCCCGACAAAAGCACGTCCTTGCCGTGCACCGCTACCCTGCCTCCAGGAGTCAGGACAACAAGGTAGGTGGCCCCGAACCTGAAAGGGCCCTCATGCGTCATTAGACATCCGAGATACCCGGTTGCATTCGGCAATTGGAGGACATTCGCACTGTAGTTTCGAAACCCCTGCACGAGTTCCGGCAGGGTAGCATCGCCGCTCTCCACCTGGGCAGCGGTTACCAACCCCTCGGGCAGGGCCGGAAGTGCGGACGGCCTCGGACAGGCTTCCTGCGACTGCGCAAGTGCGAGGTGCGCGACGGGGAAAACGCCGGCCAGTCCCAGCACAAAACATAAGCCAACCGTCAATCTGATCGTCTTCATACCGGTTTCTCCTGCTTTAGCGAGTCCACAATGGAAGTTACGGGTCGCACTGTTATCCCATGTTCGCTCCGGGGTTTCCACCGTAGGGGGGGAGGCAACGCGGATCTTGCTTCGAATTCACCGAAAACTCACAGAGAAGAGATCGGCGTCCTTCATCACCAGGCGCAGCCGCACCGGTTTGCCCGAGATTCGCTTCAAAGGCTCATCC
The DNA here is from genome assembly GCA_026706325.1 of Candidatus Aminicenantota bacterium. Classification (GTDB taxonomy): domain Bacteria; phylum Acidobacteriota; class UBA6911; order RPQK01; family JAJDTT01; genus JAJDTT01. The sequence goes on along the minus strand of JAPOYZ010000012.1, from coordinate 6,774 downwards.
GACGTGGCGCCGGAGTGGGACCGTTTCCAACGGACCGTGTGCTCGACCTCGTCGCCCCAGACCAGCGGCGATTCCTCCAGAGCGAATCCGGGAAGCGGCCGTCCGGCTTCGTCCTGAATCTCGATCCGGATGCTTCCCGCCGCGGAAGTGGCGAAGTTGAGCACCAGGTTGCTCCCCTGGAAGGTCAGGGGCTTGGTCAACACTTCGCCTCCGCGGTAGCCGGCGTTGAGCGAGACGAACCCGTCGGTTCTCAGGACCATCCGCTCCATGTGAATGCTGGGGAACATGTAGTGGCGGATCACGTAGAGGGAGATCTCATCGTCTCCGGTAGAGACGACGCCGGTGGCTGTTCCGTTGGTGCGGTTGCCCCAATTCCTCTTCTCGCGTCCGGGCCGAATAAAGGATTGGGGAAACCTGCGGTCCCAGTTCAGGCCGTCTCGGCTGGTCATGAATACGGTGTCGGAGGCGCCGTATGTGGGCGCATCGGCAAACTGGGTCCGCCAGGGGACGAAACGCTTGGGGAAGCCCAGGAAAATGTGGGGCGCCCGGAAGTACGGCGTGATTCCGTTGGTGTAGAAGTGGTCTCTGGGACCGTCTCCCAGGTCGATGTCCTCCAACTCGCTCCAGTTCAGGAAATCGGGCGAAGTGGCCCGGCCGATGGCCCGGATCGTGGCCATCCGCTGCTCGCCGGACCCGGTGTGACGGGGTGGATGCCAGACCCGGAGATAGGCGGCGTACTCGTTCCTGTACCCGTCCCAGAGGATTCCGTCGCCACCCCAATCCGTCGGAGGCTGGGTGAGGATCGGTTCCTCGCGGATCGGTTTCCAGTGGATGCCGTCGGGAGAAACCATTCCCACGATACGTTTCAAGGGGCGGTTCGGGTGTCCCGAGGCCAGCGCCTTGTACCGTTCCCCGGGGGGAGTTTTGGGATTGGTGTCGAGAAACACCATGAAATTGTGGTTGCCGAAGCCGTCCCAGATGATGTTGTTCTCCTTCGATCCATCAAACTCCACCAGCCCCAGCGACGGCTTGGTCCAGTTCCGGCCGTCCCGGCTCTCGGCGTAGCAGGTCACCTCGGGATGTTCGGGGATCATGGTCTCGCCCGGTTCAAGGAGGGATGGAACCGCGTAGGAGGGATCGCTGTGGCCCCGGTAGTAAAGGCGGTAGAGACCATCTCCGTGGACCAGCGAGACATAGAAGCAGGTGGTGCCTTCCCATGGCTCGTCGAAGTCGAGCGCCTTGCCGCCGGAGGTGGGCGTCTGGAGCTCCAGCCGGACGTCCCCGGTCATGGTGTCGATCAAGTAGTCGTCCACCATGGGCTCCAGCCGGTCGCCGATGTCGAGAGCTTGGGGCTTTTGGCCGCTGCCGGAAGCCGGCGCCGGTGCCGCGAACAGCAGAACCGCGAGCAGACCTGATCTCGTCATCCCGATCCTCCGTGTGCCCCCTCGGCCGAAAACGGACGGCGAGTCTATCCAGGCAGGGACCCCGGGTCAAAACAGGACCCCTTGGAGTCGGGCGGGGACATCGTCGACAATCTATTCTGACTCAGCCGGGCAGAAGGGCGAAGAAGGGGGAGAGAGGCGAGAAGATAAAGGGACAGTCCCGTTCTCCGAGATCTCGGCTTACGCACAGAACGCCGCACCCCCGGGAGGACGCCTACCCTCGCGGCGCCCCGGTCGTAGCGGGCTTCAACCGACACGCAGCACAAGGAACTCGTAGCCGTAGAATTCCGAGTAGGAATGCCAGATGTCTATTTCGTGTTGGCACTGGTCCGCCAGCTCTTGCGCATCCGGCGCGCCGCGATGACGCTTGCGGAATGCGGTCACGTTGTCCTGCAGAGGCCGATAGTAGTCGTCCCACCACGCCGACGCGGGGAGCGGAAAGTGCCCCACGGTCTCGTAGCCGCACGCCTCGACGGCTTCCAGGAGCGCGGAGATGTCTCGGATCGCCGGGTACTCCCGCTTCCAGAACGCGACGCATTCGGCGGGCGGTTCGGGCTTCCGCCAGCACACCTCGGTCAGCGCGACGTGCCCGTTGGGTCGCACCAGCCGGCGCCAGGCCCGCAGGCCCGCTTCGACGCCCATGATGTTGATGGCGCCTTCGCACCAGATCAGGTCGAACGAACCGTCGGCAAAGTCGAGCCGGTACATGTCCGCCACGCGGGCTTCCAGTCGATCCGCGATGCCCAGTTCATTGGCCTTGCGGTTCAACGCGTCGATGAATGGGGGGTGGTTGTCGACGGCGACGATGCGCAACGGCGAACTCTCCGCCAGCACCAGAGTCTGGGCGCCGGTCCCGGAGCCGATGTCGAGCACCCGCGTCCGCGGCCCGACGCCTGGCACGAGCCCGAGGGCCCGACGCGTGCTCGCTGTGTTTCCCGGTCCCTGCCGGGGCAACCTACTGAACAGCTCGAAGAACAGCGCGCTGGCTCGATCCGGCGGCATGACCGCTCCTGTCGATGGTGTTCGAGACGGGCGGACCGAGGCGGAAGCGGCGGCGGTTCTGGCTGCAACATCTATTCCCTCACTATCGTGCATCCCCTCATTATCGTGCAACGAAGATAAAGGGACAGTTCCGTTCTCGGCGGAGCTTGTGCTGCAGGTATAACAGCCCGTGGAAAAAGTCGTCACGGCATTCGACCGTCCCTGCATCCCGGCGGACGGCGTTGCGACTCGGTCACATACTCCCGGTATGCTCCCTCATCGCGCCTTGTCCGGCGGGCGCAGGAACGGTCTCGGTGCTCGCGGGACTTTTTCCACGGACTGATAAGGCATCGATGAGCGAAGGGAGCGTGCGGTCCATGCGAATCCACTGCCGGATTCAATTTTGTGGGGCCCCTGGAGACGATGTATTATGTGACTATGGTCGTGACTATGGTTATATCCTAGACTGCACGAGGAAGGGTGTGAAGCCATGATAGTTACCGAACGAGACGGAGCGAGTGAATCCCGCACCATCAAGGCGTCCGAGTTCAAGGCCAAGTGCCTCAGGCTGATGGACGAAGTGGCAGAGAGCGGAGAAGAGATCGTGATCACCAAGAACGGCCGCCCAACCGCGCGCCTCCTGCCCTACCGCAAGCGGTTCGGGGATTGGTTCGGGGCCGATCGAGACAGGATCGAAATCATCGGCGACATCATCTCCCCGATCGACCTGGAGTGGGAAGCCGAGGTGAACCCCGACCGGGTGGCCAATCCGTGATACTGGTGGACACGCACGTACTGTTGTGGTCGAGACTTGGCAGACGGCAAATCGGGCCTCGTACCAGAGGGCTGATGGAACGGGGACTACGGGAAGCCGCGCTGGCGGCGTCGGCGTTTTCGTTCTGGGAGGTGGCCCTGTTGCACGCGAAGGGGCGCATCCGCCTGCTGGAGGACATCAGAACCTGGAGAACCCGGCTTCTCCAGGATGGTCTCGTCGAGATTCCGGTAGACGGCGACATTGCCATCCGCGCCAACAGCCTGGAGAACTTCCACGGGGATCCAGCCGACCGCATCATCGTCGCGACTGCCCTGGGGGGTCACAGTCTGCTCACGGCCGATGAGCGCATCCTGAACTGGAGCGGCCACCTTCGCCGCGAGGACGCGAGAGCGTAATACGGGAAAGATCCTTTTTCTGCCTGTATCTTGGGTATTGAAGTTTCATCCTGAGATTCGATCGAATACGAAAGGGACGCCATGACCTGGAGGAATTTCTCCCGTCGGCAATTCGCGAAACGCTTGACCGTCCTTGGAGCGCTGCCGCTGAGCGCCCGCCGCCTGTCGGCAGTTCCGGAGGTGGCTCCCTTGAAGCCTCCTGCTCCTCCTGAAGTCAAGTCCTATCCGGGAATCCTCAGACACAGAGTGGTCTTTTGGGACCCTTACGGGTACTCGGCCTGGCCGACCATCCTGAAGTGCCGGGATGGAGAAATGCTGATTGCGTTCTGCGAAGCCATGCGCCGGAACGCCCGATTGACCCACGCGGATCCCTCGTTGTATGGCCTGATCATCCGCTCCGGCGATCAGGGGGAAAGCTGGTCTGAGCATCCCGAAGTCATCGGCGGTTACGAGTACTACGGAATGGATGATCCGGGAATCATGCAGTTGTCCGACGGACGGATCATGGTCAACGCCTTCCGCCGTTCCTTTGCCCCGGCGGCCTCGGTGGACAGCAGAACGGATGTTCGCTTGACTCGGGTGGAGCCTTATGAGTGGGCGACCGGCTACAGCGACGAGATGACCTATGTTTTCCACTCGTTGGACAATGCCCGCACCTGGTTGGAGCCGGTCCACGTGGACGTCTCTCCCTTCAAATCAGGATGTCAACTCCGGGCGATCGTCGAACTGCCGGACGGAACTCTGCTTCTGCCGTGCTACGAGGAGTTCGGTCACCCATCGACTTCGGAACTGGCGATGACCTGGACCGCCTATGTCCTGCGATCTCGTGATCGGGGGAGGAGCTGGGGCGAGCCGTCCGTGATTGGGGAACAGGGGATTCACGGCATAGGCTACAACGAGCCGGCCCTGATTCACCTGCCCAGCGGCCGGATGATCGCTCTTCTCAGAACGGCGCCGGCCGGATGGCTCTACCAGAGCGATTCGCACGATCGGGGACGAACCTGGAGCACACCGGCCAAGACCCCGATGTGGGGGTATCCGGCCCATCTCCGGCAGCTCCGGGATGGGCGGCTTCTGGCCACCTACGGCCACCGGCGAAAGCCATTCGGGATCCGGGCCTGCCTGAGCTCGGATGAGGGTCGAAGCTGGGACATCGAGCGAGAGATCGTGCTCCGGGATGATCTCAAGAACAGGGATCTGGGGTATCCGACAACCACACAGTTGGATGACGGCACCCTTCTGACCGCCTACTACGGAAGGGACGAGAACAACGACGTGACCTGCATTCAGATCACGTCTTGGAAAGTAACCACTTGACGGAGAAGTTGCGGAGGGACTTGGGCGATGGACTGACCCTGAGGCAGGCCACCGCGGAGGATGCTGACGCCGCCGCGGAGTTCCAGGCCCAGGTCCACCTTCCCCACACGTTTGCCGAGTCTTTCAGAATCTGGACCCGGGACCTGATGAGCGGAGCCCTCCCGGGATTCCAGCCCGGCGACTTCACCCTGGTGGAAGACACGAGGTCCGGGGCCATCGTGTCGATGCTGAACCTGATCCCGCAAACCTGGTCCTATGGCGGCATGGAAATAGGTGTTGGCCGCATCGAGCTTGTGTCCACGCATCCCGACTATCGAAGGCGCGGGCTGGTGCGGGTTCAGATGGACGCCGTCCATGAGATGAGTGCGAAGCGCGGCGAGAAGATGCAGGTGATCAGCGGCATCCCCTGGTTCTATCGCCAGTTCGGCTACGAGATGGCGCTGGAGTTCGGAGTGGGGTACTCGTGCCCCGTCTCCAATTGGCCCGCACTCGACGATGCCGTCCGGGAGCCTTGCACGGTACGCCCCGCGGCCGAAGGGGACCTGCCATTCTTGGCCTGCTTGTACGACGCGGCCATGGGGCGCTACCTGGTCTCTTGCGTCCGCGACGAAAGGCTGTGGAGGTACGAGCTGAACGGGCGGAGCGAGAACACCTATTCCGAGCTGGAGATTTGCGTCGTGGAAGCCGCGACCGGTGAGCCGGTGGGACTCATTGTGCACATCCGGGGTCTTTGGGATGGTGAACCCTGGGTTCTTCTCTACGAGTTGAAGGAAGGCGTCTCCTGGCGCGAGGTCACTCCCGGCGTTGTGAGGTATCTCCGGAGGATGGGCAAGGCGTACATCGCGCGACAGACTCGACGCGCGTTTCGAAACGTGGCGTTCGAGCTGGGTACGGAACACCCGGCGTATGAGGTGATGAACGACAGGTCGCCGCGTATGAAGCGGATACGCGCATGGTATGTCCGGGTGCCCGACATTGCCGGATTCCTACGGCACGTCACACCGGTCCTGGAACGGCGGGTGGCAGATTCAGCGGTGGCGGGTTACGGCGGCCGGCTCACGATCGGCTTCGTCGATTCCGGAGTGGACCTGTTGTTCGACAACGGACATGTGGCAGCGGTCAAGAGATTGGCCAAGCCGCGGAAGGGCGGCAACTGGCTGAATTCCGGGGCGTGCGACGCCTTCTTCCCCGGGCTGGTTTTCTTGCAGCTGCTCTTCGGGTTCCGTGCCGCGGATGAGCTCCGGTACGCCATTCCCGACTGCGATATCGGGTCCCCGGAAACGCGCAGTCTGCTCAACGCCTTATTCCCCAAACAGCCGTCGCACGTCTGGGGTGTCTGGTGAGTATGGACTCAATTTTCAGTTTTCCGCCTCGCCGCCTTTGCGGCGGAAATCGGAGATCGGTCACCCGTTCAAGGCTGCGAAATTCTCGTCTTTTCCGCAGTACTTCCGTTAGTTTAGGTTAACGGGCATTACCCCGAGGGGGAGCTGGTCGAGCCTGGATTCCCCCGCCATGGAGTGTGAAAATTCACTTGCAACACTGCATGTTGCACGTGATAATACTTAAGTGCGTCAGTGCGAATCGTCCACACAGGGTTGAGACGCTTGTTCGACCGTGGCGACAGCCGACGACTGAACCCAGCCCACGTCCGCCGCGTCCGCCGCGTGCTGGCGGATTTAGCCGTAGCTTCGTCACCGACAGATCTGGATCAACCCGGTTACCGGCTGCATCTGTTGCAGGGTGGTCGGCGAGGATATTGGAGTGTACGAGTCTCGGCAAACTGGAGAATCGTCTTTCGCTTCATCGGAGGCGAGGCAGTGGACGTAGCCCTTGTCGATTAGCACTAGGGAGCAAGCATCATGCC
>JAPOYZ010000653.1 GCA_026706325.1 Candidatus Aminicenantota bacterium | reverse complement strand
CCCACCAGGATCCGGTCCCGGGAGGGCGCACGATGATTTCGGATTCCCTTGGGCACTTGCCAGCCGAACGCCGGATTCATTACCCTGCACTGGTTATGAGAAGACTTCTGCTGTCCCTCATTCTGGTCCCCATCCAGGTCGGCGCCGCGGTCGCGCTGCAGGGTCCCAGCCCCGGAATCACCTCCGTCTCCCCCGACGGGCGGGAGTTCGTGAACGTCTTCAACGCCGCCTCCGACCGGACCCGGCTGGTCACGGTCTTCTCGCCCACGTGCGGCCACTGCCTCCGGGGTGCGGCCGACATCCAGAACATTTTAAGCAAGGAATCCGGGGCGAGAATCAAGGTCCTGATCCTCTGGGCGCCGATCCTGGGAATGGATTCGAGGAGAGCGGCGCTACAGGCCGCCGCCTATCTCCGGGACCCGCGCGCGGAACATTTCTGGGACCTTTGGAACTTCGGCCGCCAACACTACAACAAGAAGCTCCAGTATCCCGAAGACAAGTCGGCTTGGAACATCTACGTCCTCTACAAGCCGCACCTGGCTTGGCATCGGAGCGGTCCCGAGCCGACCGTCTGGATGCAGGGTCACCATCTGCCCTTCGGCCTGGAGTACACGGCGGACCTGCTCCACGAGCACGTCAAGAAGTTGGTCCGCTGATCGCCGTGGCTGCTGCCGGAGGCCGAATCCGGCGGGACGGTCAACCGAAGGTATCGGGCTGGGATGCGTGGTCCAAGCGCTCCCTCAACTCCGGGTCCAAGCCTCGTTCCAGGGTTTCGAAGGCCTGATCCACGTGGGAGATCTTTCTCCCTCCGATGAGAACGCAGGTGATGTCGGGCTGAAAAATGGCCCAGGCCAGCGCCAGGTCCACCAGTGAGCGTCCCGCCTCCGCGGCGATGGCCTTGATCCGGTCCACACAGGCGAAGTTCCGATTGCTGAAGAAGACGTCCTGGTGGCCGGGAGCCACGTCGAACCGGGTGCCGGAGGGGATGGGTCCTCCCTTGGAGTACTTGCCGGCCAGGAATCCCGAGGCGATGGGGGCGTAGGAAATGATGGCCACGTCCTGGTCCTTGCACAGGGGGATCATCTCCGCTTCGATGGTGCGTTCGACCAGGCTGTAGGAAGGCTGCATCGATTCGAAGCGGGCCCATCCGTTCCGGTCCTGGCGCCAGAGCGCCTTGCAGAATTGCCACGCACCGCAGTTGCTCAGTCCCAGGTGGCGGACCTTGCCCGCTTGAACGGCCCGGTCCAGGCTCTCCAGGATCTCGTCCAGGGGGTCCCCATCGTGGGGAAAGTGGTGGATCTGAAAGAGGTCGATCCAATCGGTCCGGAGGCATTGGAGACTCTGGTCGATCTTCTCGGTGATGATGTGCCCGTCCAGCTTCCCGTAACACTTGGTGGCCAGGATGATCTCCTGGCGGTTCTTCCGGTCGGCGAGCCAGCGGCCGATGATGCGCTCCGACTCGCGGTTGCTGTATGCCTCGGCCGTGTCCAGAAGGTTGATGCCCCGCTCCAGAGCCCGGTCCATGAGGCGCCAGGCGGTGGACCCGTCGATCTCCCGGCCGAACGTGGCTCCGCCGAAGGCGATCTGGCTCACTTGAAGTTCAGTGCTGCCGTAGCGTCGGTATTCCATCAGTCGGTCCTCCCGGGAAGCCGGATTGTAGGGTCGGAGCAGGAGGGAGTCAAGGTTCCTACAAAAGGGGCATCGGCCCTGCGTTTGCGCCCTTTCCGAACCGTCGAGTACCATACCGCCGGTGAGTCGAGGCGGTGTTCCTCGCCTCATCGACGGGCTGAAGCGTCTCGGGAGAAAGGCGACATGGAGCGGGATTTCGCGTTCGAGATGTCGGCGTCCAACATCCGCTTCGGGTCCGGGGCCACCCGGGAAGTGGGGATGGACCTGGCCGATCTCGGCGCCCGACGGGTCATGGTGCTCGCGGATCCGAACCTGGTGGAGAGTCCTCCCGTCGAGTCGGCCCTGGAATCCCTCTCACGCGAGAACGTGGACTTCTCTCTTTTCGACGCGGTCCGCGTGGAGCCCACCGACGGGTCGTTTCAACAGGCCATAGACTTCGCCACCGAAGGTGGATTCGACGCCTTCGTCGCCGTGGGCGGCGGTTCCACCATGGATACGGCCAAGGCGGCCAACCTCTACTCCACGTATCCCGCGGACTTTCTGGAATATGTGAACCATCCCATCGGGCGGGGCACGCCGGTTCCGGGTCCGCTCAAGCCTTTGATCGCCATTCCCACCACGGCCGGGACCGGGAGCGAGACCACCGGCGTGGCCATCTTCGATCTGCACCGTATGAAGGCCAAGACGGGAATCGCCCACCGGAGACTGCGGCCCACATTGGGGATCATCGATCCCGAGAACACCAGGACACTGCCGCCGATCGTGGCCGCCTCCACCGGTCTGGACGTCCTGAGTCACGCTCTCGAATCGTTCACGGCCATCCCCTTCGGTCAGCGGCCCCTTCCGCCGCGGCCGGTGGAGAGGCCTGCCTACCAGGGCTCCAATCCCATCAGCGACATCTGGGCCCGGCAGAGCCTGGACATCGTGTTCCGTTATCTGGTCCGCGCCGTCGAGGATCCAGAGGACGACGAAGCGCGTTCCCAGATGCTGCTGGCGGCCGCCTACGCCGGCATCGGATTCGGAAACGCCGGGGTGCATCTGCCTCACGGCATGTCCTACCCGGTCTCCGGCATGGTCAAGAGCTTCCGTCCGGAGGGTTACGGAGCCGGACATCCCATGGTTCCCCACGGCATGTCGGTCATTCTGAATGCGCCGGCAGTGTTCCGGTTCACCGCCCCCGCCTGCCCCGAACGCCACCTGGAGGCCGCCGGGATCCTGGGTGCACGGACTTCCGGCGCCAGGAAGGCGGATGCGGGAGAAATTCTCGCGGATCAGATCATTCGCATGATGCGGCGCCTGAAAATGCCCAGCGGTCTTGCCGAAATCGGGTATGATTCAGGAGACATCCCCGGGTTGGTGCAGGGAACGCTGCCGCAACACCGGGTGACGAAACTCTCTCCTCGCCCTGCCGGCGAGGAGGAACTGGCCCGAATGTATGAAGATGCGATGGCTTACTGGTAATTCCCGGTGGTGGCAGCTGGTCGTCGGCGCCGGTCTGTGCCTGGTCCCCTTCGGCTCGGAATGGGTCCTGGCCCAGGATGTGGGATCGCCGGTCCCTCCACCCTACCGGGCTGAGCGTCGCTCCGATTTCAACCCCACCCGCACGGTCAAGGGCATGTTGATCGGGATCAGCCACGAACGGATGAGTCTCACCGTGCTGGACCGCAAGGAGGGCACCTCCTTTGCGCTCTTCTTTCCGGAGAACGCCAAGGTGAAGGCCTCCAGGAAGGTCCGCAAGGCACTGGGAAAGAAGAAGACGTCGTGGCAGGACCTCCAGCCGGGCTTCCAGATCGAGGTGAAGTTCCTGGAACTGAACCGGGAAGTCCTGGAGATCAAACTCCTGAAGGTCGAGAGCTGAGCGGTCGAGTCGGTCTTTTCCGGTCGATGGAGGTGGGTGTGAGCAAGGATCGGGGTTCGGCTCGCACCGGCACATCCAGCCGGAGACGGTTCCTGGAAGGGACGGTGGCGACGCTGGCCGGGGGTTCGGTTCTGGCCGGCGGCGAGATCCGGAGCGAAACCGGAATCGACTGGTCCGGGATCCGGAAACAGTTCCTCTTGAAGCCGGGCACGATCTACCTGAACTGCGCCAGTATCGGCGTTCCCCCGGCCCCCGTTGTGGATTCTCTGACCCGCAATCGGCGATCCATGGCCACGGACCCGGTCGGCGCCAAGGAGCGTCTGAGCCGCCGGATCATCGAGCAGGTCCGTCCCTCGCTGGCCGAGTTTCTCGGAGTGGATCCCGCAGAAGTAGCCTTCACCCAGAACGCCAGCCAGGGTCTGCAGAGCATCGCCGCCGGGATTCCCCTGAAACGGGGAGACGAGGTGCTGACCACGAGCCACGAGCACCCGGCCGGGATTCGGCCCTGGAGGCGGCGGGCCCAGCGGGACGGCATCGTGGTGCACGAGATCCCCATGCCCAGTCCTCTGCCGTCCAAGGAAGAGATCCTGGAGCGGATCAGCGCGCGCTTCACTCCCAGGACCCGGGCCCTGTTCTTCTGCCAGGTCACGCGCGGCGGCCTGCTCAATCCGGTCAGGGAACTCTGCGCGCTGGCCCGGGAGAGGGGGGTCCTCTCGGCCGTGGACGGAGCCCAGGCGGTGGGGATGATGCCGGTGGATCTCCGGGATCTGGGGTGCGATTTTTTTGCGGCCAGCCTTCACAAGTGGGTTCTGGCTCCGGCGGGGACGGGCGTTTTCTACGTCCGGCGGGGTGTCCAGGACGACTTCTCTCCCGGGCTCGCGTTGGAGGAGCCGGCCGACGCCCGCCGCTTTCAGATGCCCGGGACTTTCGGGTATTCGCCGCGCGCCAGCCTCTGCGACGCCATCGCTTTTCTCCGGAACATCGGCCTGGACCGGATCGACGCGCGTAACCGGCAGTTGTCCGACTACCTGAAGGAGAGGCTGGCCAGTCTGCCCCGAATCCGTTTGATCAGTGCCCGTTCGCCCGGTCTGTCCTCTCCGGGCATCACCATCTTCGAGGTTCCGGGGTATGGCGGGATGGCGCTGAGGGCCGGACTCCAGGAACGGGGCATCGGTGTGGACGACCATGTCCGGGATGGACACGACGCGGTCCGGATCGCCACCCACTTCTTCAACACTCGGGGCGAGATCGACCGGAGCCTCTCCGTGCTGCAAGAGTTGGTCGGGGCTTGACGCAGGTTCGATGCCGGCGACTCAGGGCAGGGGCAGGTCGACCCGCCGGCCTTCGGCCCAACTGACGTGGGCCGCGTGGCTCAGCTCCATGTAGCGAACGCCGGTCTCGAAATCGATATACCGGACTCGCTCCTGGCCCCTCACCGCGTTGATGAACTCCTCTTCCGCCCTCCAGCCCCCAACGAGCTTCGGGTCCACGGCCATCTCGGAGTAGCTGCCACTGTGGCCCTCGCTCCACCAGAGGGTGTCCGTCAGGGCATCGTACTTGAGAGTGCCCCGGTCGCCGTGCACCAGCAGCGTCGACTCCGGGACATTGCCGGTGACGGCGCTGCACAGAATGGTGCCCACGGCCCCGTTTTCAAACTCGGCCAGGACGGTGATGTGATCAGGAAGCTTGACCTCGACCGTTTCTCCGGTTTCCGGATCCTCCTTGGAGGCGACAACGATCCGGCCCGCCGCATCCAGCCAGGAAACGGGTCCCGCCCATAGAAGCAGCGTCTCCCACCATTGACCGAGGGTGACGTAGTTGTATCCGGCCAGCTCGAGACGCTGTCTCCATCTCAAGGGTGCGTCCGGGTGGAGCAGATCGGAGAAGACGTCCCGGACCTCGATTGAGAGCATTCTCCCCAGCCCGCCGGAGTCGAGGAACTCCCGCACGGCCCGGTGGTAAGGCAGGCCGAGAGGGGTGGGAACCACTTGGGCCACCAGGCCGGGATGCTCGCGGGACGCCTGGAGCATGGCCCGGGCCTCGCCCAGGTCCATGGCCATGCGGGCCTCGCAGAGGACATGCTTTCCCGCCTCCAGTGCGGCACAGGTGACCTCCCGGTGCAGGTAGGGCCAGGTGCCGATGCAGACGGCGTCCACCTCCGGGTCCTGAACCACCTCCTGCCAGGAATCGCTGGTCCTGGGAATGCCGAAATCTCGAGCCACGCTACGGGAGGATTCGAGGCTCCGGTTGGCCACCGTCACGACTTCCACGCCGGGGCAGGCCTGGAACCCGGGGATGTGTTTTCTGCGCGTGTTGGCGCCGGCGCCCACAAGGCCGACGCGAATGATGGAGTTCTCATTGCTCATGTTGATGATCTCTTCTTCCAGGGGGAATTCCGTTCGGTGTTCGTTCGACAACGCGTGAGGCCGCCTATTCTCTCAGAGGAGAAGATCCATTTGGAAGTGTCGGCGCCTGTCTTGCCGCCGCCGCCGGGGACCGGTACCGTTGAGACCATCGTGGATGGATTCGAATGCCTGAGACGAGTTGTGAAGCGGATGGCCGTTCTGGCCATCCTGGCCGGGCCACTGGCCGGTTGCGCAGGACCGGGACAGGAGCTTCCTTCGGAGGCCAGAGTTCGGGTTCCCTCGGGGATTCCGAACGGCTGGTCCTCCCCGGTGGCTGCGGTCTTCGAGGGTCCGGTGCCCCAGGGCCGAGTCTTCAGCGTATTTGCGGAAAACTCAAATGAGACCCTGGCCCAGTTGGATCCCGAGACCGGGATTCCGTGGCTGATGGGCGATTTGCCCGCGGCCGGCATTCACTCGGTCAAGCCGGATCCGGGAGAGGCCGCGCCGGTTTTCCGGATGGTCTCGGATGACCAGGGATACCTGGTCTCCGAGGGAGAGCGCCCGGTCCTCTTCTACCAATCGGCGCCCCGATCGCTGGACGGGAGGTACCCGAGGGCCAGCTACGTTCATCCCCTGTACGGCCTCGATGGGCGGGTGCTGACCCATGACTTCCCAGACGACCATTTGCATCACCGGGGGATCTTCTGGGCTTGGCATCAACTCTGGGTCGGAGACAAAAAGGCCGGCGACCCGTGGCTGACGAAGGACTTCCTGACCGAGGTGGAGAGCGTCCGATTCCTCGACGGACCGCTTTTCTCCGTTCTGGAGGCGACGGCGCTTTGGTCCTCCCCGCTACAGAGGGACGACACTGGTGAATTGGTTCCGCTGGTCCGGGAGCGGGTCCGGATCCAGGTATTTCGATCCACGCCGGACTCTCAAGTCATCGACTTCCACATTCGATTCCGAGCCCTGGTGGATGGAATCCGTCTCGGCGGTTCGGAGAATCCGCGGGGATATTCCGGCTTCACGGTCCGGGTCCACGCCTCGCCGGACGGCCGCATCCACGACCAGTCGGGAATCCAGGAAGGGGACCGGGTCGGCGAGTCCAGCCCCTGGGCCGATTACAGCGGGACGTTCGGGCTGGGCGGCATGATTTCGGGTCTCGGAATGCTGACCCATCCCAGCTATCCGGAGTTTCCGCCAAGATGGCTCCTGCGCCACTACGGGATGCAGAATGTCGCCTTTCCCGGCCGTCATCCCGTGGACCTGCCCCGGGGACAGCCCCTGGATCTGCGCCACCGCCTCGTCATTCACCGGGGAGGATTCGAAGAAGCTGAGGTCGCAGAGCACCAGAGAGTCTACGAAATGGTCCCGGCCCGGAGCTTCTGAAATTTCTGAAATCATGTTGACCAGGCTGACCATACGCAACTTCAAGCGTTTCGAGGATGTCGAGATCGAACTCGGGAATCCGGTTGTCTTTATCGGTCCCAACAATTCCGGGAAGACATCGGCCATACAGGCGCTCGCTCTGTGGGAGATCGGGCTCAGGCGCTGGAAGGAGAAGCGATCCGGAAAAAGAACCCCAGAAAAGCGTCCCGGTGTCACCGTCAACCGCAGGGATCTCGTTGCGATTCCTGTTCCGGAGGCAAACCTTCTCTGGCGCGGTCTACGCGTGCGAGACGTACGAAAGGAGGATGGCCGCCAGCGCACAAGCAACATCCGAATCGATCTCATCGTCGAGGGAGTGACCAAGGACCGGCATTGGATCTGCGGACTCGAGTTCGACTATGCCAATGATGAATCCCTCTATTGCCGGCCGCTTCGTCTTTCCGAAGGCAAGACCCCTGACCGAATGCCGGTGCCGGACGAAGCGGGAAGCGCCCGGATCGCGTTTCTGCCGCCGATGTCGGGTCTGGCGGCTACGGAGACCCGTCTCGACTACGGCGCCGTCAGTGTGCGGATCGGAGAGGGACGAACCGCCGAGGTATTGCGCAATCTCTGTTTTCGGATCCACGAAGAACAGCGGTCACGATGGAACCGGTTGGTCGAGCAGATCGAAAGTCTGTTCGGGTCCGAGTTGCATCCCCCGCGCTACATCCCCGAGCGTGGCGAGATCGTGATGACCTACAGCGAACACGGCGTCAAGCTCGACCTGTCCTCTGCCGGGAGGGGTCTCCAACAGACGCTTCTTCTATTGGCTTACATGTATGCGAATCCTGGTGCAGTCCTGCTCCTGGACGAGCCCGATGCACACCTGGAGATCCTGCGCCAGCGTCAGATCTACCGACTGCTCACCGAGGTGGCGAACGAAAGCGGCAGTCAGATCATCGCCGCCAGCCATTCCGAAGTGCTGCTCAACGAGGCGGCGGGGCGAGACGTGGTCATAGCTTTCGTCGGCCCGCCTCACCGCATCGACGACCACCACAGCCAGGTGCTGAAGGCGCTCAAGGAGATCGGGTTCGAGCAGTACTATCAAGCGGACCAGACCGGTTGGGTGCTGTACCTTGAAGGGTCGACGGACCTCTCGATGTTGCAGGCATTTGCCAGACGATTGGGTCACCAACCCGCACTTCGAGTGCTGGAGCGGCCGTTCGTACGCTACGTGGGGAACAATGCCCGAGAGGTGCGGAGACACTTTCATGGCCTGCGAGAGGCACTCCCGTCGCTACGCGGGGTCGTTCTCTTTGATCGCCTTGAAAATGAGCCGCAGGACATCGACCCGGTCGAGTGCCTGGTCTGGAAGCGCAGAGAGGTCGAGAACTACGTCTGTTCGCGGGCGGCACTGGAAGCCTATGCAACGGGGTCGGCACGGGAGGCGGAACCGGACAGTCTCTTCACCTCGGTCGAGTGCGACCGGCGTCTGGGGGCCATGCGCGAAGCGATTGCGGAGATTCAGTCGGCTCTTGAGACGCTCGGCAAGGACTCTCCCTGGAGTCCCGACATCAAGGCCAGCGACGACTTCCTGGAACCCCTTTTTCGCTCCTACTACCAGAAGCTGAACCTTCCGAATTTGATGCCCAAGAGGAACTTCCACCAGTTGGTTCAACACCTTCCCGAGACCGAGTTCGACCCTGAGATCGCCGCCAAGTTGGACGCGATAGCGGCCGTCGGGACGGCGGCCAGGGGAGATGGCGAAACGCCGAGTGGGTGAGGCGGGTTCCACTCGGAGATCACGTCAGTGGTCTTCACCATAATTCCTCCGTCGAACCCGAGTCGTTGAGACAACGACATTTCCATGACTGGGAACCCGCAGCAACTTGAGCACCTGCAGCAATGGAGTCGGGTCGCGTTCCGTCCGGACGCCGTTGCGGCTGGCCGGCGGCGAGGGAATGCGGGACTGAGTGACCGCATTCGGCTGCACGAAAGCGTCCTCACCGACATCCAGGGCCGCCCGGCGATCAGCAAACGGCTCGCTATCGCCGTCCAACAACTCGCCGCGTTGGGAAGAACCACCATCGTCAAAGGCTGCAGCGACCCGGCGAACCGGGGATGGCGCCGGACCCCGCTCGGCGGTCAGGGCGGAATGCACCATTACCTCTGGTGGACACCACAGGGCAGCCCGCAGACGAAAGGGGTCGACGGCTTGGCAAGAGGCGCGATTCTTTTGCGAACCGTACGCCACCATGACGATCACAGGGTCTTGAGATCGGGCAACCTCGGCGAGTATTTCGAACTCTCGGCGGGTGAACTGGCGGGAGATTCCAACGGGACGTTCGAGAGCCCCTGGACCGAAGCGCAGCGGGAGTTCATGCGGACTCAGGATCCCGTGAGAGTGGTCCACGGCTACCCCGGGTCGGGCAAGACCATGGCCTTGTGGAAGGCGGTCGAATCGCGCGGGGGCAAGACGCTCTATCTCACCTGGTCGAGTGCGCTGATCGATGACACCCGATCTCGTTTCTCGGCGTTCTCGTCGCCCGACTCACAGGTGGATGCCCGAGAGTTCCGGGTCTTCATAGGCAGTCTGTGCGAAAGGGACGTTTCGAGGATCACCCTGGCCGAGAGCCGGGAGGCATTCCGGGGAGCTTTCCCCTGGTGGAAACTGAGGGAGCACCTTGGACCGTGGCACGGCAAACTGGACGCGCTCCATGCCGAACTGCGAGCGGTTCTGTTCGGACGTGCGGTGCCCGGGTTCATGGAATGCGCCGGCAACGGAAGGCGCCTGTCCGACGAGCAGTACGTGGCGAACAGTCAGGTCGGACACAAGGCCGCCGGAGCCCTGCTGGAGATCGTCAGACGATCTCAGTGGCGGTCGTGGTACGAACGGGTTTTCCCTGAACTGGCCGACGCCCGAACCGCTTTGGAGCGGTTGCGGACCGGGCGCCTTCCCGCGAGCTTGAAGACGTACGACCGTGTCGTGGTGGACGAGGTTCAAGACCTTTCGCTGCTCGAGTCGGCGGTCGTCGTGGAGTATTGCCGTGCTCTGGCGTCGAATCGGAGTCATGTCCCTTGGCTGCTGATGGCGTTTGACGACGGTCAGACCGTGAGGCCCTCCGGATTCGACCCGAATCGACTCAACTCCCTGCTGAACGGCACGCTCACGCAACCCCGGGAGGTTCCTCTCGATCACAACGTCCGGAGTCCGAGTCTGATCTCGGACGTCATCGAACGGGCATCGAAGCTCTACCGGCTGATCGACAAGGACTGGCGTCCCAAGAACCAGAAGAGCAGACCCGTGGAGGAAGAGGTCATGGCCCGGCTCATCCACGTTTCGGTGCCGGACAGGGAGACCGCGGGCTCCCTGGTGGGTGAGCTGGACGACGTTGCCGATGTGGTGGTGGTCAGCCCGAGAGAAACGATTCCCGAATGGGTGCCTCGCGGCCATCGCCACGTGGTCCACACACCCGAGTCGGTGAAGGGGCTCGAGTACGGTTCGGTCTGTGTGCTGGACGTGGGGAAGCTGGTCAAACGGATCCACCAGGACACGGAAGACACCGGTCCGCTGCAGATCCAGGCAAGACGCACCGCCATCGACGGCCTGCGGGTGGCCGTGAGCCGTGCGACGGAGAACCTGGTGTTCGTCGAAGTTCAGCCGGACGAGAGAGAGGCGCGGATCAGCCGGGAGCTGCTGAAGAGTCCCGAAGAATTCACGCCGGAGGATCTGACGGAGTTCTTCCGGGACGTCGATCGACCTCTTGACGAGCGGATTCTGGTCAGGAGTCGTGACGCACTGGCGCTGGTGGACACGGTTCCCGCACGGGCCTGGCAGCGGGCCTGCCAAGCCCTTCGGCTGCTGGGCGAGCCGGAAGAGAGGGCCTTCGAATCGGATGAGGCCATTCGACGGGAAGTCCTGACGAGCGTGCTCCTGGTGGCCGCGCGAAGGATGGCCGATGCCGGAGTGGGGCGCCGGGAACGGAACGAAATCGTCGACACGGCCAGGAAAGTGGCCTTGGTGTGGGGCAACCACGCCCAGAGAAGGGCATTCGCCAGCTTCAATCATTGGACGCGAGGAAGGGCAAAGGCGCCGTTCGCCCTGATCCGGGCGACGCTCGCCTTGAAATCGGATGATCGCAGGTGGCTGCAATCGGCTCTGCCGCTCCTGCTCCAGTCCCTCTTGAGAGCGTTGCGCCGCTGTGCCGCCGAGCCGGCGTGGGCCGCTCGCTTTTCGGGCGACGTCGAAGCCTGGCTCGATCTGATCGGCTTTACGGGCGACACGGCTGCCGAGGCGGAAGGTCTGCGCAACAAGGCGATCGGCGCCTTGGCGGCGGCGGGCAAGTGGAGGGAAGCGGATCGCGTGCTGTCACGGCTGGACTCTCGCGACCCGCAGATGGTTGGAACAATCTTGGAGAATCTGGGTCGGAAACTCGAAGCCGCGGAAGAATTCGAGCAGGCGGGGCTCCCTGGAGACGCGCTGCGCAACTGGCGGGAATCCGGAAAACTCAATCGGGCTGTTCGCTTGGCCGACGGGGAAGAGAAGGCCGATCTGCAGTGGATCGTACAGATGGAGAAGCTGGTCGCACGGCGACCGGTGCGTCTGGAAGCTCGACTGAAGGACGCCGAAAAGAAGAGGCTCAACAAGACGTTGCAAGCGGCGCGGGCTCCTTTGCGCCGACGCCCCAGGGCACCACGGCAGGAAGGTCTCTTCTGATGTACGTCGAGTTGTTGAAACGATAGGGGGTTTTCCTACCCGCGCCGCCGCGGCCTGCTGTCCCGGGCCATGAAGTCTTGGGCATGGCCTCCTGTTCCTGAGGACATTCGTTGCAACAAATAGACGAATATGTCGATCTAGGGAAGCCGTCGTCCAGCCGAATTCCGTGGCCGGCGCCACGTGTCACTCGGCAGGGTCGGGGTCATCCGGCGCGGCGTGGGCCGCCAGCCTCTTCATCGACTCGAGTTCGCGCTGCCAGATCGCTTCCAGTTCCTTGACTTTCCCGGGATCGTCCTGGGCCAGATTTCGAGCCTCGGCCCGGTCCGTCGACAGGTCGTACAGCTCCCACGGATCTCCCTTCGACGCGACCAGCTTCCAGTCGCCGGCGCGGACCGCTCGATTCCCTTCGTGCAGCCACCAGAGGAATTCGCGATCGATCGCCCTGTCTTCGGCGAACACACCCAGCAGGCTTCGGCCGGGAGCGTCGGGGACGGCCCGGCCGCCCAAGCTCGCCGGTTTCCGGATGCCGATGGCGTCCAGGATGGTGGGGACGATGTCGATCACGTGACCCGGAGTGTGGCGGAGTTCGCCCCGGGTCTGAATCCCCTCGGGCCAGTGCACGACCAGCGGAGTGCTGATGCCGCCTTCGTGGACCCAGGTCTTGTGGCGCCGGAACGGAGTGTTGGAGGCGCTGGAGAAACCGGGGCCGAGACAGAGGTACGTGGCCGCGCTTCCGGGAGAGGCCTCCGGGTCGTGACCTCCGTGACGCACCATGATCTCGGCGCTGGCGCCGTTGTCCGAGGCGAAGAAGATGAAGGTGTTCCGGAAAGCGCCCATGGCCTTGAGTTGCCCGATCACGCGGCCGATCTCACGATCCATTCGATCGACCATCGCCGCGTGGATCGCCATTTTCGTCGCCTGGAAACGCTGTTGTTCCTCCGTGAGCTCACTCCACGGCAGCGGGCGGTTGATCTCACCCGGCCCCAGCTTCCGGAGGGCTTCGGGAAAGTGATACGGGGGTCCAACCTCCCGCTCCAGGTCCGACAGGGTCGTGTCGACCAGTCCCATCTCTCTTTGCCGGGCGAAGCGCCGCTGCCGCATGACGTGCCAGCCGTCCAGGTACCGGTCCCGGTACCGCGCGATGTCCTGGGGCAGGGCATGGAGGGGAAAGTGAGGCGCGATGAACGCGATGTAGTGAAAGAAGGGCCGATCCGGGTAGGCGTCCGCGTGCTCCCGGAGACAGTCGAGGGCGTGGTCGACGGTGGCGGTGGTGGCGTAGTATCCCGACTCGTCCGCGGCCGGCTCGATCGGTTGATCGTTGACGGCGTTCCCGGCGGCGGTGAAGAAATTGCCGTCATTCCTCATGTCCAGCGAACGATCAAAGCCGGCGTCCAGCACCTTGCCGTCGATATGCCACTTGCCGCTGTGATAGCTGCGATAGCCCGCCGGTTCCAGCAGGTCGGGCAGCAACGGGGCCCACTCCGGACGAACGGTGACGCCTCCTCCGCAGTGACCGGGCAGCACGTCGCGCCGGACCTGCTGGGCATAGTATCCGGTCAGCAGAGCCGCCCGGGTCGGCCAGCACCGGGTCGTGTTGTAGAACTGGGTGAAACGCAATCCCCCTTCAGCCAGGGCGTCCAGATTCGGCGTCTCGATTTCGCCGCCGTAGCATCCCAGGTCCGAATACCCCATGTCGTCGGCCAGGATGAAGACGATGTTGGGCGGCTTGGCGGGCGTCTCCGCGGTGCAGCCCTGAGCCGCAATCAGGCCGATCATCAGCAAGACCACCTTGCCGGCGCTCTTCCCGGCCAAGAAGCGGGCGGTGCCGGCTCCCATGATGCCGCCGCCGATCACTGCCGCGTCTGCCGTCTTTTCCATGGTTCAACTCGCCCTTGCAGTGACGCCGTCTGCCGTGAGTTCCGTCTGCTCCCTTTGCGGGTCTTCACCGACCGCGCGGAACCGGACCCGGCTTGGTGCTCGACTCCGCGATCCACTCGGGATCGATGCGCAGTAGATCACGCCGGGCTATCCCGAGGGTCCGTTCGATGCGATGGTACCGGAGCAGAACAGACCCGTCGCCGGTCTGGCACAAAAACGGGTATCGCATCTGGGCGTTTTCGGGGTCCGGTGTGGAGGGTCCGGCGATCAGCCTGGACGGGCTCCAAGTCTTTCCGTCGTCGCTGGAGATGGCGACGTGCAGGTACTGCCGGCCCCGGCGCAGAATCCGCCCGCCCGGGTAGTTGCCCCAATCGTTCCACGAGAGCATGAGCAGCAGGATCGCTCTCGGCATGGTCTGGTTCGAATTGTAATTCGGACCCTGTTCCAGGGACAATGCGGACATGGATTGAAGCTGTCTCATCGGCTACGGTGACGACGGGGACCGGCGGATACGGGAAATCGGTACTGAAGATCGGGGTCTGAAAATGGGAACTTCTTCGAGCTTTGGAGTTTTGAATCTGGGTTTGACACTCTGCTTGATGATTGCGGCGTTCGGCCTGCCGACTGCCGAAGCCGGCGTCCCGCTCGATTCCTACCTGGAGGGCGCGGCTCCGCCGTCCGAGTTGGTCTCCGGCTTCACCCTGGCGTTCGAGGGGGATCTGGACCACGCGGTGCAATTCCAACTGGGTCCGTCTCCCGCGCTCCTGGTTCGCGCCGATCTCACCTTTCCCAACGGAGGATCGACTCGCCGGGAGCGGTACGTTGAAGCCTCGGACGGTCCCCGCCGGGTCAGCTTCGGTCTCGGTCCGCTGCTGGGACACGGTCCCTGGGTGCATCGGCCCAAGCAGTTCTATCCCGGGGAGTACACGCTCAGGGTCTCAGGCCGGGATCCGGTTACGGAGAAAAGCCTCTTCCAGACCCTGTTTCGCCTTCCGCCTCAGGAATGGATCTGGGCCGACTTGGATCGGCTCCTGTACATCGACGACGCCGAAGCGGGCCTGGACCTGAAACTGCTCCCAGGCGCCCTGGCCGACGAACTCCCGGCGGTGGTGGACTTGGTCGAGCCTTCGACCGGTCAACGGGTCGCCGAGCCGGTTCGGGTGTCGCTGAACCAAAACAACACCCGCGTGACCTTCTCCCTGGCAGATCTGCTGCCGGGCGTCTACCGGGCCCGTGTCCGGTTCCTTCGGGACGGGAAGGTGTCGCCGGACGGGGTGGTAAGAACCGTCCAACTGTTTCGAAATGGACCGGCGCCGCGCGTGCGCGATGTTGCGACGATCGGCGATGGACCACAACTCCTGGTGGACGACTACCTGGTGGCCGAGTCGCGCGGTCTCCGGAAAGTGTTTCACCCGGCGCGAAAGGTAACGGACGGACCCATCCTCTCACCCGACCGACCTTACGAAGGCCACTCCATCCTGTTGGACAATTCGGCCCGCTACAATCGCGAGAAGAATCGCTACGAACTGACCTACCGCCACGTCAACTACGATCGGACCCGCTATCACATGCTGGCCGTCTCCCAGGACCTTGTCACCTGGACGAAGCCGGACTTGGGCCGGGTGGAATTCGACGGCTCGCGGGCCAACAACATCCTGGCCGGGTTGAATGTGACCAAAGCGGGGGATCTTTTCCCCGTCTTCGCCGGGGTCTGGGACTACGCGCGCCGGGGGAACCCGGACCTGCGCGGGGCCCGCCTGTGGCTCTTCACCGGCCAGCAGACCAGCGATCGCTGGGCTCTGCGCCGAGGCTACTACCTGGTGGTCTGGGACCGGGACGGGAAGAGCTACGTCACCAGCCCCACGCCCGTGTTCGGGCTGGGACAGGGCGGCACCGAAACCATGTCCGTCTCCGGCGACACCACGGCGGCCATGGGCTACGACGGGGCAACCGGAGAGTTCGTGGCCTATACCGCCCCGGGTCCCCCCAACCGGGGGCGCGGCCGGATCCGGTATGACAACTCCACCAAGGCACGGACCCTGGCCCGTCACGTCACCCGGGACGGCATCAACTGGGAGGCCCGTTACATCTGGGTTCCCGAGGTTTCCGATCCCAATCTCCACAACTACGGCTTCCGGGTGCGGCGGCTGGGGGACTCGTACGTGGGGTTCTTCCCCCGCTACAACGTCCGCACCCAGCACTTGGATCTGCAGCTCTGGGTGAGCCGCAACGGCATCCACTGGGAGCAGCCTGGTGGAGAACAGGCATGGCTGGCCAACGGCCCCCCGGGGGCCTTCGACTGGGGCGTCGTCTACTTGCCGACCGGCTGGCACCGGCAGGGCGGAAGAACCCGAATTTTCTATCACGGGGGCAACTATCTCCACTTCCACGCCTGGATTCGCGAAAAGCTCTCCGGCTTGTACAGCGGCATGGGCGGGAAGGACGCTCAAGATCTGGTTGCCGACGAGACTTTCGTGGAACGTCCGTACCTGGCGCCGCCCTCGACGAA
>JAPOYZ010000190.1 GCA_026706325.1 Candidatus Aminicenantota bacterium | reverse complement strand
AGCACGATACCTACGTCGAGCTGGTCGAACGCGCCGAGCGCCGGTGGAGGGCATGGCAGGAACAGATCGGCGGGTCATTCCTCTTCCGGACGGGACAGGTGTCGATCGTCAGCGGGTCTTCCCACTACATTTCCCACTATCGAACCTGGTCGGGCCCGGACCTGACCGAGGACAGCTCCCAATACCTGACTGTGCAGGAAGCCCGCGTCCGGTTTCCCCATTTCCATTTCCATGACGACGACAAGGTTCGCTACGACCCATGGACCGGCTACCTTCGCAGCGGACAGGCAGTGGCCGATCTGGCCGGTCTGGCCCGGGCACGGGGCGTGGAGGTCCGTTCCGAGTCTCCGGTCACTGAACTGGAAGATGCCGAAAACGGAGTCCGTCGCCGGTGCGGTGCCCAGACCCTGATCTTCGATCGGGTCGTGGCGGCCGCGGGCGCCTGGATCGTCCGTCTCTGGCCGGCGCTTGCCGAATCCCTCTACCTGACCCGCAACCAGATGGCGTTTTTCGTCCCCCGGGATCCGGAGCTCTTCAGCCGGCAGAACCTGCCGGTCTGGTCCGTGAACACGGGGAAGGAGGCCTGGTACGGGTTTCCCATGCTGGTGGAGGGCTACGTCAAGGTCGCCGATGATCTCAAGGTGGACGAGACCCACCCGGAAGTGGAGCGGACCAACACCCGGCGCTTCCTCGAAATGGTCTCCCGGTTTATCGAGGAGCGCATGCCCGGCCTGCGCGGCGCCGAGATGGTGGGCGGGCGTTCCTGCCTGTACACCAACACTCCCGACGACCACTTCGTGATCGACTGGGCCCCGGGCGCCCGGCGGATCCTGATCGCCGGTTGCGGCAGTGGCCACGGCTTCAAGTTCGGCGGCTCCATCGGACCCGTCATCGCCGATGCGTTGGAGGAAAAGCACAATCCCCTGGGAGACCTGTTTCGGATCGGCGCCCGTTTCGATTAAGGGCCGCTTCGAAACGGGTTCCATGACCACGCGTGGGAAATCGTCACGAGAGGGCATGAAATGAGTGATCGGGCCAGAGCACTTTACGATGGCGCCATCGTCATCGACGGTCTGAATGTCAGCAACTGGGACAGTCCGGCGGTGTACGCAAGCCTGCAAAAGGGCCGCATCACCGCCATCAGCGCCACCCTGGCGACCTGGGAGGGCTTTCAGGAGACGATGGACGCCGTCGCCGGCTGGCTGCGCCGGTTTCGGGAACGGGAAGACATCGTCCAGGTCAAGAGCACGGAAGACATCCGGAAAGCCAAGCGGTCCGGCCGCACCGGCGTCATCCTCAGCTTCCAGAATGCCTCGCCCATCGAGAACGATCTGGATCGGCTGGCGCTCTTTCACGCGTTGGGAGTCAAGGTCATCCAGCTCACGTACCATGAGCGGAATCTGCTGGGCAACGGGTGCTTCGAGCGCCGCGACGACGGCTTGAGCAACTTCGGCGTGGATGCCGTCCGGGAGATGAACCGCCTGGGGATCCTCATCGATCTCTCCCACGTGGGGGACCGGACGACGCTGGAGGCCATCGAGGTTTCGGAGAAGCCCGTGACGGTCACCCATGCCAACGCGCGCGCCTTCTACGACCATCCCAGGAACAAGCAGGACGAGGCGCTGAAGCGG
Source organism: Candidatus Aminicenantota bacterium (assembly GCA_026706325.1). Classification (GTDB taxonomy): domain Bacteria; phylum Acidobacteriota; class UBA6911; order RPQK01; family JAJDTT01; genus JAJDTT01. Next base: position 14,859 of record JAPOYZ010000190.1, on the reverse strand, counting down.
TTGGCGGCCAAGGGCGGCGTCGTGGGGACGACCCCCTTCTGCAATTTTTTGCCGAAGCGGTTCGAGTCCACCCTGGAGGACTACATCGATGCCGTCGACGACATGGTGCAGCGGGTCGGCATCGATCACGTGGCGGTGGGGACCGACAACACGCAGGACCAGCCGCTCTCCTTCTGGCGTTACATCACCTCCCAGCAGGGGACCGGCTACCCGTCGACCTTCAGTGACACGTCCATGGACTACCTGAATCTCTCCTTCCAGCCCAAGGGGCTGGAGGGCCCGCACGAGTTTCCGAATCTGGCGGAGGCCCTGTTGAACCGGGGGTACTCGGATGAGGACACGGTGAAGATCCTGGGCGGAAACTGGATGCGGATCTTCGAAGAAGTGTGGCAGCCGGCGATCGAATGGGCCACCCGGCCCAGGGACTCGACCCATGAGTGAGAGTGGAGGCGCCGGTCTTCCGGACCCGGGAATCCTGTTCCGGGCTCGGGACAGCATCTACGCCTCCGACCTGGTCCTCGCCGCCGCCGTCCACCTGGACCTGTTCTCCCGGCTGGAGACGCGGGTCATGGACCGGCGCGGGATCTGTTCCGCGCTGGGAATCCAAGACCGCCCGGCGGATGTGATGATGACGCTGTTCACCGCCATGGGCCTCGTGCGGCGCCGGGGCGAAGGCTTCGTATTGACGCCGCTCTCCGGGACCTTCCTGACCCGAGGCTCCCGGCGCAGTCTGCTTCCTTACTTTGCTTCGTTGGGGACGCGTTCCGTCTGCCGGTCGATGGTGAATGTGCTCCGCACCGGCGAACCGGAGAGCTGGGCCGACGGCAGCCGACAGGAGTGGGTGTCCGCCATGGAAGATGCGGAGTTTGCCGGTTCGTTCACGGCCGCCATGGACAGCCGGGGAGCCTACTTCGCTCCTCTCCTGGCCAAGTGCCTGAATTGCCGGGACCGGACGCGGTTGCTGGACATCGGCGGCGGGTCGGGAATCTACGCCTGCCACTTGGTGCGGGAATTCCCCCACCTCGAGGCGTCCATTCTGGAGAAACCGCCCGCGGATGCCGTGGCGGGTGGTTTCGTCGGCAAGATGGGTCTATCCGATCAAATCGGGATCGTCGCCGGCGACATGTTCGACGAGATTCCTTCCGGATACGACGTCCACCTTCTCTCCAACGTGCTGCACGACTGGGACCAGGAAAATGTCGAGCGCGTCCTGGCCGGTTCCTTCCAAGCGCTCCTGCCGGGCGGGTCCATCGCGATTCACGATACCCACATCAACGCTGCGAAGACGGGCCCCCTGGAGGTCGCCGAGTACTCGGTGCTCCTCATGTACTCGACGGAGGGGAAGTGTTATTCGGTGTCGGAGATGAACGGTTTGCTAAAGGCGACCGGATTCGTGGAAATCGAATATGTCCCGATAAAGTGTCATCGGAGCCTTATAATGGCCAGAAAACGGTGATCCAGATAGCCCGCGTTCAATTTGTTCCTGCACCCTGCTCCACGCAGACGCTCCGCCTGTTTTCCCTTCTTCTTCTTCCTCTTCCGAGAAAAATTAGGGGTGTCGGGCTAAGCGGATTGGCGACAATGATATGTTGATGCCCCTCGGTTTCAAGTACTGCCCGAAGTGAACGAGCACGCCGTTGCCACATCAAATGTGATCGCTTGCAAGTCATCGCACAATCAGAACAGAGCAGCGGCCCTTCATTTCGAAATCGTGCGAAAACCGGCGATCGTCTGAAATCCGTCGATCGGGATCGTACACGATGAACAGGATATGGGCTCTCTCAGGGTACTTGGTGAGGTCGGCAGCAATTCCTTCTGACGCCTTCGATGGGGACGTATGTTTCCGGATGTACTTGGCCTCAATCAGCAGATTGGAATTCTCAATCGTGTGATCTGGAGCCACGCCCGCACAAGCGAACGACACTGTTGGATGTTCACTGGTCAACTTTCTGTGAGAGCCGATCAGCGCGGCCAACTTGTAATTTAGGTCGCGCTCGTTGGCAGGCCGTTGTTCTGCAAATAGAGTACCTATTGCGTCGATGACCAGCCGCCTGATCACTTCCGACAACCTAACCTCGGCCGGGCGCTGATGCTCGCGGGCCGCTACAAGACCGAGCAGACTCCCTTGCGCGAGGTAGCCTAAAGGGTCGTCGTACAATTCCTGCATCTTGCGGATGCCATAGCGGACATTCTCACCATGCGCACGAACCAGAGACCAAACCCGCTCAGTCAATTCAATATCATCGGCGGCACCCGGTACGCTGTCCCCGAGATCCGCGAGTTCGGATAGATACTCTTGGGCGAAGCTCCCAACGGTACTCGTTGCAAAACTGGCTGCTTGCCTAACGTAGTCGACCACGGCGGTCCTACCCTCTGGATCGGGGATTGGGTCGCGAATGATATCGGCGGCGTAGAGACCAGGATCATCGAAATCGTTGAAACCGCCCGCAAACATGGCCATTCGTCAGTCGAGACACTGAAAACACCGTCCGCAGTGAGTTGCGTTAGATTCTTTCTGAAACGTGCGAGTACAACTGACGCTACTCGCAATCAAATCTTTCCCATCAGATCTGACCAGAGTTTCGACCACATCGCGCTTCGTCTTCCACAGGAACGGAGTTGCGATCTTGATGGGAGCATCGTCGGCTACGCGCCTGAAGAATCGTTGGAGGTCGGCTATGGACTTTGGGTGAGTCGTTCTGGACGCTCGAGCATTCGCCAAGTCCTCCCTAAGACCCCTGTCCTGCTCCATCCCATCAAACCGCCGACGAACATGGAGCAGAGTCCGGTAGGCCAGTTTCGGGACAGCATCAGCGGCAGCGCCAATATCACCAATCTCGGCGACCAACTGCCGCCACTGGCTAGAGAGCGGAAGGAATCCGATTCTTTCGTGTCCCATCAGAGCGCCCTCGAAGGTTCATGGCCCTCGACACCGAAAAATATGGGGTGTGACGGCGGAGAGGGAGCGCCTCGTAGTCGTACCTCCAAAAGATAAAGGAGACATTCGAGTGCGAACTACGCTTCCTGGAATCACGCCAGGAACTGCATCCATGATTCGCCATGGCCCAGCCGATTTCGCCAGTGAGGAGCGAGTTAGCACTACTTCGCGAAGCCTGATCTGGACATTGCCCGGCGATGTCTCGCGGTGATCATCGATCCTTCTGCGTGCGAGAATTCCTCTAGCATGAAGTCACCGCCGTGAAGGTCTTCCCGCTGCCGGTGGCCATTTGGATGAGGGCGCGGGGTTTAGATTGGGCCAGTGATCGCTCGAGGTTGACGATGGCTTCATGCTGTACGGGCCATAGTTTTCCCTGCGGCATCTCCGGCATCTCCCGTAGCATCCCTCGTAGTTGTGTCGCATTTAGATGCTGGAGTCGAAGCAACTCTTCGGGCCGGTGGAACGTAAAGATCTCTCGGCTACGGGGAAGGGGATCAAGGCCGTTGGTAAACTGCGTAACCTTGCCGGTGGATTCGTACGCGAACGGTAGGGGACGGTCCCAAGCTGCTACCCATGTGTGCAGTCCCTCGGTGTATTTCCGAGACTGGGTTGATACTCCTTGGAGTGTGTGACCGGCGGGCTTGGCCTCGATGACGCCAATTGCCCGACCGTCCGCGTAGAGGAGGTAGTCCGCGAAGCCTCGCTTTGTAGTGCCGCCTTCCTGCCACTTGCGTGGGTATTCGCGAACGGCCACGCCGCGCCTCGCATGGATGTTTATGGAACTGAAGTCCTGAACTTCCCATCCCCAGGCTTCCAGCTGCGCGTCGATCTCCTCGCGTGCTCGCTGTTCAGGCGTCAGTGGCACGGGTAAATCTTCTTGTTAGAGGGCTTCACGTTGCCACAAAAGAGCTCCACCACAATATCCCCGGGGCGGTTGCGGAGTTGCCAGATGTTGTAGGTTATCCGCGTCCCTATCCAGATCTCTGGCGTCGAGCCGAAGGCCTTCGACAGCCGTATAGCCATCTCTACCGAAACCCCCGGCGGCGGAACGATGCAATCATCGCACAATTCTCGATTGGCGCCTGTCTAATGACAAATTGCGGTCATGAAATCTGGTCGGCTCGTAGTCGCGTGCGCCGCAGTCGGTCGCCGAACGGGGACCTCGATGATTTCGCGACCGAGCGTACAGTTCCCGAGAGTAAGCTTGGCCGGACGAACCCGCTCAAAGCCCTGCCGGCGTTGCGACAGAACAGATAGCTGCATGGATTCAGATCACGGAACTGGAAGAGCAATCCAACTACAGTAGGTTGGGCGCGCGTAGCGAGGTGGACGCGACGATTGAACTATCGGCGTCGGGCTCGACTCGGGCTGTGGGTTCGGGAGCGGTGGGCGAGCTGGTCGAGCACCTCTCCGGGGCACGCTTTCTCAGTTAGGTCGGTCAGTGCCGCATGGGCGGCATCGACCATACCGAGAGGGACTCCCCATAATGAGTAGTTCAAGAGCTGTCGCGCAATCTACCCCACCCTGACCAATAGTCGGGGCGATTTCGCCCCGGAGAATGCAAGTCCAAACATCAAGGTTGTGTCTATTGGAACGGTTTCTTTCGATTCGCACCGCTCGCAGATGTCAATTCTCGTCTCCGCTGCTTACCCTTGCGCGATCGCCCACATAAAGGACTGGATGTCGATATTGTCCCTCGGTTCAAGGATTGCTAGTTCTGATTTCAGATAATCAGAGAACCGCAACATCTGCTTGTAAGTCCGCCAGGAAAGCCTCGGCGTGTACTTGATGTCGAAGGCGCAGATGCTGGCGGCATTCTGCGAATACTTGGGTTTGATGAACTGGTGCTGGTCGGGGTACAGCAGAAAAGGAAAGTAGGTGGCGACTGTCCATTTTGCAGCCCCCACTTCATCGAGCACGGACGCAAAACGTTGGAAGCGCGACCGAAACGCGTTCTCCCCATGAAGCAGTGCGTGCAGCGCCAACGCAAATATTTTCTTGCGTTCCGTCGGTTTCAGACCGTCCCTCAGAGACATCTTCTCGTTGGGGAAGATCAGGTTCGTCTTGTTTACCACTTGCAATGCGGACCGGCACACGTCCGCGAACGCCCGGTTTTCCAAAAGCCGCTCCAGCTCCACTCGGCTCAAGATGGTTTTGCCTAGTTCGTGAGCCTCGACCTTGTAGTCGCGTTCCTCATGCAGATACCGTTCACCGTGAAAACCTCCGGGGTATCGGCTCCTAAAATCATCAATGGACTGGTTGAGACTCTGATAGGCAGCCCCGGCTGCCGCTTTTGGATCAATGCGTTCCAGCAACGGGTGGCTGGGTGGTGGATCCAGAATCGTCAAGGACACATGGTTCAACGACATGATTTTGGTGCCGGTCTCAACGAAAAAAACACTCGCTTTGGAGCCCTGGACAGAAAGGACCTGACCGATGCCCCACTCGGTTTTGGTCGGATGTCGGACGCGGTCGCCAACGGTCAGATCAGTTGTCATGTTCCTACAATATCCAAGTACCTCCGCATGTACTACACAAGTCCGCAATTGGGTTCGGCCACGGGACCGTGCGACGATTGACGCCATGTGGAATTTCGATGTCTGCCAATCGACGTCGAGCCCGGACGCCGGGTCGCCGTGGCGACGCCGAAAACAGGCATTTGAAGCTTGATTGTGGTCCGGCGGTCAAAAGTTGATCCGAAGGGACACTTGAAACTGCCTCCCCAGGAATCTCGAGGTGAACGAGAGCGGCTCCGTCACCGGTCCCCGGCGTCCCTCGTAGGAGGACGGGAGTTCCTCCAGGGTCAGCCTTCCCACGGTCCCGTTGACCTTCCTCAGATTGGTGCGGTGGAACATGTTGAAGCCGTCTATGACGACGTCCAGGCTCTTGCCATCGAACAGGGAGAACCGGCGCTTCACGCGCATGTCCACGGTGAAGTAGTCGGGTCCGACGCCGACGTTCCGGCCCACTCCCCAGGGCCGGTGGGTGCTGGTGTGGCGGTCGCCCACATTGTCGTATCCGGCGAGGAGATTGAAGGGGGCGAAGGAGCGTTTGGTGACGATCCCGGAAAGGGTCAGGTCGCCGAACAGGTTGTTTCGCAAGCCTCGACCCCGGCCCGCCTTCCAGGGGAGGTTCCCGATGGTTCTCAGGACGAAGCGGTGACCGCGGTGGAAGGAGGACAGGGCCCGTTCCGCCTTTGCGTCCCACTGCAGATGAGGCTGGAACGCCGAGTTGAAGACCGTGTTTTCGTCAATGGCCTTGCTCCAGGTGTGATGCGCCGAGATGGTGAGAATCTTCGAAAAACGCTTTTCCAATTGCAGGAGAAGGGCGTGATAGAAGGAGTTGGCCCAACTGCCGTACCTGTTGTCCTGCAGCAGGTCCGGGCGGTGGAAACCGACAATGGGCCGTCCCCGGGCGTCGGTCCCGGCGCGATAGACGTTGACGTCGAGAGAGCGGACCACGTGGACGCCGCGGTTGAAGTTGTATCCGGCCGAGAGGGCGAAGCCTCCCACCTCCCTTTGAACCTCCAGGCTGGCCTGCTGGGCGTAGGGGTTCACGATGTCGTCGGCCACTTCGAACCCAACGCGGAAGGGCAGGTCGCGGGCCGGAACCAGACCGTGAATCGCCAGGTCCTCGGCTGAGATCCGCCGCCGGCCCAGGACGCCCCGGTCAAGGAGCGACCGGTAGATTTGCGACGACGTGAGGGGCTGTCCAGTCAGTGAACTTTCGATTCCGGGGATGCCGGTTCGCGGGACATAGACTTGGAGGATCTGCTGGGTTTCCTCTCCGAACAGGTCGTTGATGTGCGTGATCTGGCGGTTGATCCGCGCGAAAAAGATTCCGTAGCCACCGCGCACGACGGTCTTGGGATTGGGGCTCCAGGCGAATCCGGCCCGCGGCCCGAAGTTGTTGTTGTCCTGGGGAAAACCCGCCTTTCGGAAGAGGTCGTAACGCACTCCCAGGGTCAACAGGAAGCTCTGGTGGACCCGCCACGAGTCCTCCACGAAGAACCCGAAGGAATTCGCCCATCGGGTCCAGTGAGGCTCGCCGAAACCCTGCTGGTAAGCGAGGGGCAGGCCCAGCGCGTAGGCCTGAATCGAGGTCATGGGTTCGTCGACCGCCGCCGCCAACTGGGGAGAATCGGACTGCAGCAACGACTCCCTGATCGATCGGGCAGCGCCGCTGCCGACCTGGTCGTCGATGGCAGCCGAGAGGGGCACGCCCTCCCCAAAGACGAATCGTCCGCTGAAAAAGGTCTCGGAACGGCCGCTGTCGTAGAAAGAGTAGATGTCCGCGCCGAACTTGACCGTATGTTTGCCCGAGACGTAGGTGAAGTTCTGCCGCGCTTGCCCCATTCGCTCGATGTTCCGGATCGGCAGGATCAGGTCTCTTCCGAATTGGCCGAATCCGTTGATGTCGATGGCGGGCCCGTAGGGGTCGGTGGGTTCAATGCCGAAGTCGTGGTAGGCGAATCCCAGCCAGGTCTCGCCGATCCACTTGGCGCCCATCACAAGGCTGTTGCCGAGTGCGAGGGAGAAATCGTTCAGGTGCTTGTCGCGTCCCCGGTTCCGGGCCACCAGTGCTCCGAAATCGGTGTTCTCGCTGTCCTGTCCGGTCCAGTTCCCGCGCAGGAAGAGATTGTGTCCGGGCCCGAACGCGTGGTCGAAACGGCTCATGAACTGCTGGCGCTCCTCCGCGAAGGGGAAGAGCCCGCTGTTGTCCTCGAACAGGGACACCAAGTGGGAATAGTTTCCCGGAATCAATGAGGTCGAGAGCAGTCGTGCCAGCGATCTGGCGTGGGGTGGGGACGCGCCGTTGGCGAGGGCTTCGGCCAGGGCCTGTTGCGAGGGTGTCAGTTCGTAGAGAAACGCATCGCTCCTGAGCAGGGGAACGTATCCCATCTGGTGGCGGTCGAGACGCTCGTACGCGCCGAAGAAAAACGTCTTTCCGCGAACGATGGGACCGCCGAAGGACGCCCCGCTCTGAGCCCGGGTGTATTCCCAGCCATCCGGAATGCTGGGAATGTAGGCTTGAAAGCGGCGGTTTCGCAGAACTCCGAAAATGGATCCGCGGAAATCGTTGCTTCCTCCTTTGGTAACGATGTTGATGGCTCCCCCGGGCGCCCCGCCCAGTTCGGCGGAGAACGAGTTCCGGTTGACCTGAAACTCCCGCACCGCGTCCTGGCTGATGGAGGACCGGACGCCGCCGGTCGCGTAGTTGTTGTTCAGGCCGTCGATGGTGAAGGCGTTGCCGCGGCCGCCGCCGCCGCCGATGCCGAGGCCGGACGCGGGGGCCGGGGCGAGCCGATGGTCTTTGTCATCCGCCACGTAGCTCGAGTCGACGACACCGGGGATCAGGAGGGCCAGGGCCAGGTAGTCGCGGCGATTGATGGGGAGGTCCTCGATGCTGACGGAGTCGATGTGGTTGGACTGCTGGGTCTTGTCATGGGAGACGATGGTTCGCGTTGCCTCGGCCGTGATTTCAATCGCCGCGGCGGCGGCCGCCAGCTCCGCGGAGAAGGTCCGGGTCTCTCCCAGCCGCACCTCCAGATCCTGGACCACGTAGGGTGCGAAACCCGGAAAATCGAAGCTCAGCGTGTAGAGGCCGGGATCGACCCGGCTCAGGACGTATTCGCCGAGATCCGAAGTGAAGACTTCCCGAATGACGCCGCGGCCCTGGTAGGTCGCGATGACGGTCACCCCCGGAAGGACGGCCTGGGTCTGATCGTAGACGTAGCCGCGGATGGTGCCGGTGTCGGTCTGGGCGCTCAGCAGGACGGCGCCGGCGAGGAGCGCGGCCACGGTTCCCGCTCGACGCAAGAAACTCGTTGAGCCAAGTCTCGGCCGGTTATGACTTTGAGCCTGATCCTGAAGCGAGATTCCCAACGGAGCTAAAGATCTTATCCCATGCCCGCCAGTAGCGTGTTCCGGGCCGAATCGACCCGAACCTTGGAGTAGTGGAGGATCTTGCAGAGTTCCTTGCCCTCTTCGTCCGTCACCGGCGTGGGCTGCCGGAGGATGAACTCCGCCAGTTCCGGGTGCTTGTGATTGAACGCGACGTGGGCCATCTCCAGGCGATCGATGACCGGGGACGCTTCCAGGTCGAAATCGGGAACCAGGAGTGGACCCGTGTCGATCTGGTAGGAGTTGTCCGTGGGCATGATGTTCATGGTCTTGATGGGATACTCGACGCCGTAACGCAGCGGCAGATCGGGATCCTCGCCCGCGGTCCGGCCCACGGTGGGGTGGTTGGCTCCGGTCGTGTCGTTGACTTCCGCGGGAGTCTGAAGCACCTGCGTGTTGGGGAACGTGACCACGTCGATGGCCAAGGAACGGAACTTGTCCTTCACCGGCGCGCCCTTCGAGCGTCCTCCCTGGTAGGTGATCCGCGTACCGACGCTCCGAAACTGGTCCAGCGAGTAGATCACCCGATACTCGCCGCTGGGAATCTGGAAGAGGCGTTCCTCCTTGTAGACCCGCTCGGTCCGGCAGGGCTGGATCAGGATGAACCGTTCGCTCTCGCCGCTGGAGTCGTCGATGACGTCGGTGATGGCCTCCAATTGGATCCGGGCCATGTTGCCGAAGGGGAGTTCGTGCTTCTCGTTGGTCGGCGGGGGCGGGAAGTCCCAGGTCATGAAAGAGGCCTGAAAGTCGCAGGCCGGCCGGGTGGCGGTGCCGCCGTCCCCGGACGAAGACTCTTCCGCCGGCGCCTGGCAGCCTGCGGAAAAAACCCAACTGCCTCCGGCCAGGGCCACTCCCAACTGTCCGTGGAAGTGACGGCGCGTCGATCGATTCAACATGGCGGGTTCCTCTTTTTCGTTGCCTCCTAAGAAAAAGGAGGGGCGATTTCCAATCGCCCAGTCTTCGTCGCCAAGTTTGTCACACCGGAGTGCGGCGGTAGGAAAACCGCCGCTCCACCGGCGACAGGAAAGTCGCCGCTCCCGTTCGGCGGTTAGGAAAACCGCCGCTCCTTTCCTTTTTCTACCGGGCGTCCGCCGGCCCGAGCCGGGGGGGAAGCTTCTGTGCTGAAGACGCTTTCCATGAAATCAGAAGTTGATCCGGAGTGAGAGCTGGATTTGCCGGGGCGGGAATGCCGCCGTGTACGAGAACGGCTGCGTTACGGGGCCGATGCGCCCCTTGTAGGAAGAGGGAAGCTCTTCCAACGTGAGCGTTCCCACCTCGCCGTTGACGTGCTTGAAATTGGTCCGGTTGAGCAGGTTGAACGCCTCCACGGCAATGTCCACGCTCTTTTCCTCTGCGAAGGTGACCCGGCGCTTCACGCGCATGTCGATGCTGAAAAAGTCGGGTCCGATCCCGACGTTGCGTCCCAGGCCCCAGGGCCGGTGGGTGTCGGTGTGGCGGTCGCCCACGTTGTCGTAGCCCGCGTTGAGGTTGAAGGGGGCGAACGAGCGCGCCGTGAGAATGCCGGAAAGGGTCAGGTCCCCGAACACGTTGTGTGCGAATCCCTTGCCCCGGCCCGCTTTCCAGGGGAGTTTCCCCAGGGTGCGGATGACGAACCGGTGTCCCCGGTGGTAGGAGGAGAGGGCCATCTCCGCCCGGGCGTCCCATTGCAGGTGCGGTTGGAACGAGGAGTTGTAGTCGGTCATCTCGTCCATCGTCTTGCTCCAGGTGTGGTGGGCCGAGATCATGAAGCTGTTCGAGATGCGCTTCTCAAGTTGCAGGACCAGGGCGTGATAAAAGGAATTGGCCCAGCTTCCGTAGTAGTTGTTCTGCAGGATCTCCGGCCGGTGGAACCCGACGATGGGCCTTCCCGCGGCATTGGTCCCGGCCTTGTAGATGTTGATGTCAAGAGGCCGAATGATGTGGACGCCGCGGTTGAAGTTGTATCCGGCCGAAAGGGAGAATCCACCCGCTTCTCTCTGAATCTCGAGGCTTGCCTGTTGGGAGTAGGGGTTCACGACATCGTCGGCCACCGAGAACGCGACGCGCAAAGGGAGGTCTCGCATGGGAGTGAGCCCGTGGATGGCCAGATCCTCCGCCCTGATCTGCCGCTTGCCCAGAATGCCCCGAGCCAAGGCCGTCTGATAGATTTCCGCAGAGGTGAGCGGCCCTCCGGTTAGCGCGCTGATGAAGCCGATACCGGTCAGGGGGACGAAGGCCTGAAAGATCTGTTGGGATTCGTCTGAGAGCAGATCGTGGATGTAGACGATCTGACCGTCGACCCGGCCGTGGAAGATCCCGTAGCCGCCCCGCACCACGGTCTTGGCGTCAGGGCTCCAGGCGAATCCCATCCGCGGTCCGAAGTTGTTGTTGTCCCGGGGGAAATCGGACGCGCGAAAGAGTTCGTAGCGCAATCCCAGAGTCAGCAGGAACTTGGGGTGGACACGCCACGAATCCTCCAGAAAGAACCCGTAGTTGTGCCCCCACCCGCTCCAGTAGGGATTCCCGAAACCCTGCTGGTAGACGATGGGGAGGCCCAGCGCATAGGCCTGGAGCGAGGTGATGGGCTCGTCGACAGCCTCCGCCAACTGATTCCTGCCGGCCCCAATCAGCAATCCCTTGATCAGCGGGGAAATGGGAGACCCAAAGGCGCTGTCGATCAGCAGCGAAAGGGGCACCGCCTCTCCGAAGATGAACCGTCCGCTGAAGAAGGTCTCGGACCGGACGCTGTCGTAGAACGGATGGATATCCGCACCGACCTTCACCGTATGGTTTCCCTGGACGTAGGTGAAGTTCTGCCGGGCCTGGTACATCCGTTCGATGTTCCGGGTCGGCAGGATGAAGTCCCGTCCGAAATTGCCGTACCCGCTGATGTCGATGGAGGGGCCGTGCGGATCGGTGGGGTAGACGCCGGAGTCGTGGTACCCGACGGCCAACCAGGTTTCGCTGATCCATTCCGGACTGATCACCCAGTTGTTGCCCAATCCGATGGTGAAATCGTTCACGTCGTTGTTGCGTCCCCGGCTGCGGGCCACCAGCGAACCGAAGTTGGTGTTCTGACTGTTCTGTCCCGTCCAGTTTCCCCGGAAGAAGAGGTCGTGTCCGGGCCCCACCGCATGGTCGATGCGGGCGATGAATTGCTGCCGCTCTTCCGAGAAGGGGAAGACTCCGCTGTTGCTCTCGAACAGTTGGACCACGTGGGGATGGTTTCCCGGAATCAAACCTTGGACGAGTTGCTGGGCCGCCGGGACCAGAAACGGCGGAGCGGCGGGACTGGTGAGCAGATCGGCCAGCGCCTGTTGCGTCGGCGTCAGCTCGTAGAGAAACGACCGGTCCTGGAGCAGGGGTACGAACGAGGACTCATGACGGTCCAGGCGTTCGTACGCGGCGAAGAAGAACGTCCTGTCGCGCAGGATTGGACCTCCGAAGGAACCCCCGCTCTGGGCCCGGGTGTAGGCCGACTCGGACGGATCGAAGTAGTTGCGGGCCTGGAAGTGGCGGTTGCGGAGCACTCCGAAGATGGAACCGCGGAATTCGTTGGTTCCACCCTTGGTGACGATGTTGATGGCGCCGCCGGGGGCGCCGCCCAGTTCCGCGGAGAACGAATTGCGGTTGATCTGAAACTCCTGCACCGCCTCCTGGGTGATGGAGGACCGGACGGCGCCGGTCCCGTAGTTGTTGTTCAGGCCGTCGATGGTGAAGGTGTTGCCGCGCCCGCCTCCGCCGCCGATCCCCAGTCCCGACGCCGGGGTCGGGGCGATGCGGAAATCCTTGTCATCCGCCACGTAGTTCGAGTCCACGACGCCGGGAGTCAGAAGCGCCAGGTCCAGGTAGTCGCGGCGGTTGATGGGAAGGTCGTCGATGCTGGCGGAATCGATGTGGTTGGACTGCTGGGTCTTGTCGTGGGCGATCACCGTGCGGGTCGCTTCCGCGGTGATGACGACGGCCTCGGCGGCCACTACGATCTCCGGAGAAAATGTCTGGGTCTCGCCGACCAGCACCTCCAGATCCTGGACCACATAAGGAGCGAACCCCGGCAACTCGAAACGGACGGTATAGAGGCCCGGATCGATCCGGCTCAGGACGTATTCGCCAACATCCGAAGTGAGGGTCTCCCGGGTCACGCCGCGGCCCTGGTAGGTGGCGGTGACGGTGACGCCGGGCAACACGGCCCGGGTCTCGTCGTAGACGTAGCCGCGGATGGTTCCGGTGTCGGTCTGGGCGGGCAACAGGACGACGACGGCAAAAAGAACCGCTGCCGCGATTGCCGGCCGGCGTAAAGAGCAGCAGAAGCGAGCAAGCGGGGAGGAAGGAAACGGTCTTCTGATCGGCATTATGAACATCTCCCGGGCGAATCGGCTAGGCGACCCCGGCCAGCAGGGTATTTCGAGCCGAATGAACGCGAACTTTGGAGTAGTGAAGAACCCGGCAGAGCTCCCGGTTGGACTCGTCCATGACCGGTGTGGGCTGTCGCAGAATGAACTCAGCCAGGTTCGGAGCCTTGTGATTGAACGCGACATGGGCCATCTCCAGGCGATCGATGGCCGAGGCCTGATCCAGATCGAAGTCGGGGACCAGGAGAGGTCCCGTATCGATCTGGTAGGAATTGTCCTTGGGCATGAAATTCATGGTCTTGATGGGGTATTCGATGACGTAACGCAGTGGACGTTTCGGATCCTTGATCTCGGTGCGCCCCACCAGGGGATGGTTGGCGCCGGTCGCCTCGTTGACTTCAGCGGGGGTTCGGAGAACCCGCGTTTTCGGAAAAGTCACCACGTCGATGACCAGGGACCGGTACGTGTCTCCTACCAATTTCCCGGCCGGCCTCCGCCCCCCGTAGGTCAGCCCCTTACCGACGCTGCGGTGCTGTTCCAGCGAATAGATCACGCGATACTCGGCGCTGGGGATCTGAAAGAGGCGGTCCTCCTTGTAGACGCGCTCCGTCCGGCAGGGCTGGATCAGAACGAACCGCACTCTCTCGCCGCTGGAATCGTCGATGACGTCGGTTATGGCGTCCAATTGGATCCGGGCCATGTTCCCGTAGGGGATGTCGTGCTTCTCGGTGTAGGCAGGAGGAGGATAGTCCCAGGTCATGAAGGAGGACCGGAAGTTGCAGGCCGGGGGGACTTTCCCGCCGCTACCGGACGAGGACTCTTCCCCCGGCGCGCCGTGGGCCATGGGGAGAACCCAACCGCCGCCGGCGAGAGCCATTCCCAATTTCCGCTGAAAACGCCGTCGCGTGGATCGAGTCGAATGGGCGATCATCTCAATGGCAATGCGATATCGAGACCTTCGTTACCGTATCGCGTAGGATTCATCGTACCACGGGCGAGCGACGCATCACACCACCGTCACGGGGTCAATCCGGCGGGGGAAATAGAGGGGCTTATATACTTAACTAGCCAAGACGTCACACAGTTGTTCGAAAATTCCCACCATGAAAGCTCGCGCCACTATCCAGTGCAGAGCCAAGCTGTCCAAGGGCGGACTCCGGCGGTTGGACTGGGTGAGGTCGGTCCTGAATCGGCTTTACAATATGGATCGCGACCACAACGCCGCGATCAACATTCTCAGAGCTGGGGTTTCCGCCCTGGGCGCCGGAACGTGGGCCGATGGGCCGAGCGTGGCGCCGGAACTGTGTACTGGAAGGCCCGATGGCTAACCAAGTATATAAGCCCCACTGCTATGGTGCCCGGGCAAGGAGCCTCTCAAATGAAGATCACCGATGTGACCGTACAGTGCTATTCCTGGCCGCGTCCCCGGCCCATCAGCAACGGAAAATACACCTACGCCACGGTGCGGCTGAATCTGGTCCGCGTGCATACCGATGAAGGGCTCAACGGTGTGGGTTGGGCGGGAGGACCCGGCTTGTCGGCTCCCATGACCGTCGCGCTGGTGGAACATTTCAAGGAAGCCCTGATCGGAGAGGATCCGTTCAATTACCGCCGGATCTGGGAGAACATGTGGCTGCCCAAGGTGGTGGGCCGCCGCGGCCTGACCACCTGGATCATCAGCGCCGTG
>JAPOYZ010000015.1 GCA_026706325.1 Candidatus Aminicenantota bacterium | reverse complement strand
CGGGTCCCGGTCCTCGAAGGCGCCCAGCACCAGGTCGAGGTAGCCGTCCCGGTCCAGATCGGCGACGTTGCTGGACCCGAGGTCAATTTCCCGCAGCGTCGTCCGGCGTTCCATGTCGAAGCCCTCGGCGCTTCCCCACAGGATGTTGGCTCCCAGAATGGGTGAGGCCAGCGCCGCCGCGCCGCCATGGCCCGAGTTCAGGACCACCAGGTCGGCGTAACCGTCGGCATTCAGGTCGGCGCCGCTGGACTCGTATCCGCTCTGAAACGGGATGACCCAGACGGAATCGGCGTCGAAGCCCTTGGGGCCGCCCCAATAGACCTGAAGCGGAACCTTCTCGTCCACCGTACCCTTGCGGCTGTTGGCGAAGGCGGCATGGGCCGGGACCGAATCGCGGGCGGGGATGACGGCAACGTCAGTCGCCCCCACCGTCTCGGCGCCCCAGCCGGATTTCTTCAGGGTTCGCCCTCCGTTTCCCCAATAGATCCAGGAATCGGTGGTGAAGCTCTCGTCGCCCTGGTAGCGCGCCAGCGCCAGGTCGGCGTGGCCGTCGGCGTTCAAGTCGCCGATGGCGGAAGCCGACGCGAACGGCGCCTGCAAATCGAGGCGCTCCTCCCTGGAGAAGCCGGACGGCCCGCCCCACAGCACCCGGACCAGATTCATGTCGCGGCCCGCGCCGGCGATTTCACCGCCGCCGGCCCGGGAGAGGGCCAGGTCCACCAGCACCAGGTCGGGCCAATCGTCACCGTCCAGCCGTCCCGAGGCCACGTGCGTCGCGGGAAACGCCGGGATGGAGACAGCCGTCTGAAACCGGCGGCCCGGACCCCCTACCGCCAGGTAGAGCTCGTCTCTGCCCGTGCCCACCAG
This sequence comes from Candidatus Aminicenantota bacterium, assembly GCA_026706325.1. GTDB lineage: Bacteria > Acidobacteriota > UBA6911 > RPQK01 > JAJDTT01 > JAJDTT01. Next base: position 15,880 of record JAPOYZ010000015.1, on the reverse strand, counting down.
GAGGTCGGCGAGCGTGTCCCCGTTCACGTCGTCCGCCGCCAGGGTTATTCCTGAGGTGCCCGGAAGGGTGATCCGGGTCGATTCGGGAGCCTCCGTCTTTCCGCCGGCCGCCGACCAGAACAGTTGGACGCTTCCCTTGGCCAGGACCGCCACGTCCCGGCCTCCGTCCCCGTCGAGGTCCTCGGCGACCAGGTCGATGCCGCCGGCGACCCCCAGGTCCAGCCGCCGCGCCAGCAGGTAGCCCCGTTCGCTACCCCAGAAGATACGGACGATATTGCCGTCCGGTTGTCCCGGAAGCCAGGCCTCCCGGTTCAGGGTCACGATCTCGGGCCAGTCGTCCCGGTTCAGGTCGGCGACGGCCACGGCCTGCGCCCCGTAAACCGGCAGGACACCGTTGCTCCTGGAGGCCGGCCAGCCGTCGTCGCCTCCCCAGATGATGGTCAGCAGCCTCCGCGGATTCTGGATTCCTCCATGGTTGGGACAGAAGACCAAGTCGGGGTGGCCGTCCCGGTTGAGATCGGCCGCGGCGAGTCCCGTGCTCCCCTCCACCGCCAGCGGGGACTCGCGGAGGCTCCCGTCCGAATTCACCGAGACCAGGGTTCCCGGCAGGAATCCGGCGGTGTCGTGGGTGCTGTTGAAGACCAGGTCCAGGAACCCGTCCTGGTTCAGGTCGAAGCGGTGAATGGTGCGGATGGAGCCGTCCCGGCTCACGTACAGGTTCTGGCCGGAAGCGTCGAGCCGTCCGTCGGCGAAGTCCTCGAACGAGTCTTCGACCCAGACGGTCTTTGTCTCCGCGTGCAACGGGGAAAGTGCAAGAAACGGGGAAAGTGCAAGTAACAGGGGGAGGAGGAATCGGAGTGATCTCATCGCGCGAGTATAGCAACTGCGGACGCGATCGCAGTTTCGGACGCTTGGTTGATTCGCTTCACTACCGTCGGTCCAGCCAAGCGCGCAGGCGCGCGGCTTCCTCGATGGCGGACGGGTCGAGTTCGGCCTGGTGGAGCCGGGAGCGAACGACGAAACGGTCCATGTCGTCCGGCGGCGTGTCCCGTTCAATGATTTCCTGCACCTTGCGCGCGAAGAAACGGCTCCAGTCGGGCTTCCGCCCGTCGAGGTCGGTGAAGCCGTACTCCCTTGCCAGTCCCCAGCTTGAGAAGAGCCCGCCGCTCTTCCGCCCGACATGGGGATCTGCGGCCAGAGCCGCCACCGCCCGGCCGACGAAGCACGGCGTCTCGGACTCGGAGAAATAGGGATCTTCCTCGATTCCGTCCCGCCAGTTCGCCTCGGTGACGCCCAAGGCCTCCAGCACCGCCTCGGAACGGAGAAAGCCCGGCGTGATTGCCAGAGCAGTCACGCCATGGGCGTGCAGGTCGGCGGCCATGGCGTAGGCGAGCCGGATGACGGCGTTCTTGGCCAGGTCGTAGAAGAGGTTTCCCCGGTAGCCATGCGTATCGCCGTCGGTCACCTCGACGATGAGCCCGGCATTGTGCTCGACCATCAGCGGCGCGCCGTGCCGGCTCGTGATGACGTGACTGAGGACGGCGCGCTCGAGCAACTCCACGCCCTGGGCCGTGGAGAGGGTCCAGAACGGCGATCCCCATTCCGTCAGCGCATCGCCGCCCCAGATGTCGTTGACCAGGACGTCGAGCCGGTCCTGTTCGCCGCGGATGCGGGCGAAGAGCCGCTGGACCTCGGATTCAACGGTGTGGTCGGTATGTACGGCGATGCCCCGGCCACCGTCGGCGGTGACCATCTCCGCCGTCTCCTCGATGGTCTCGGGCCTCCCCGGGGTGGCGGGTCGGCCCCGAACGCTGCGGCCGGTGCAGTACACGGTGGTCCCCGCCGCCCCCAGCATGCGGGCGATGCCCCGGCCGGCGCCGCGCGTCGCACCGGCGACGACTGCCACCCGGCCGAGCAGCGGCTGGTTCGGCATGGTCAAAATCTCGGTTAACCTCCGGCCATGGCGCCGACGACCATGAACGCCTCACGGCCCGTCGCCACTTCTTCCGGCAACAGTGCGTCCGGCGGCTCGTGCGACAGATCCCGTCCGCAGGCAAAGAACCGGAGATAGGCCCGGCGGCGCCGCGTCGCGTGGTCCCGGATCGTGCCCCGCAGGACGGGGTAGTCTGCCTCCAGCGCGTCGAGCACGGCCCGTTGGGTAGCAGGCACCTCGAGATCGACCGTCACCTCTCGGCCGGTGCGCGCCAGCACCCTCAATGTCTCGGGCAACACGACGCGGATCATGGTTCAGGGGAGCGTCTGGACCTCGACGGAGAAAACCGCCGGGAGGTCGCGCACAATGGGCATCCAGCGATCGCCGGCGTCGGCGGAGACGTAGACCTGACCGCCGGTGGTGCCGAAATAGACGCCGCACGGGTCGAGACTGTCGACGGTCATGGCGTCGCGCAGGATGTTGACGTAGCAGTCGCGCTGGGGCAGTCCGTCGGTCAGCGCCTCCCAGTTGCCTCCGCCGGTCCGGCTGCGGTAGACGCGCAGGCGACCGTCCGGCGGATAGTGCTGGGAGTCGCTCTTGATGGGAACCACGTAGACCGTTTCCGGCTCGTGGGCATGCACCTCGATTGGGAAGCCGAAGTCGGACGGCAGGTTGCCGCTGATCTCGCGCCACGACTCGCCCGCGTCGTCGCTTCTCATGACATCCCAGTGCTTCTGCATGAACAACACGTCGGGCCGCGCCGGGTGCATCGCAATGCGGTGGACGCAGTGGCCGACCTCGGCTTCGGGATCGGGAAGAATTCCCTCGGAATTCAGCCCGCGGTTCACCGGCTTCCAGGTCGCGCCGGAGTCGTCGCTCCGGAACGCCCCGGCGGCGGAGATGGCGGTGTAGATCCGCGCCGGGTCGCGCGGGTCCAGGATGATGGTGTGGAGGCAGAGCCCGCCCGCACCCGGCTGCCACGCCGGTCCGGTGGGGTGACGGCGCAGTCCCGACATCTCCTGCCACGACCGGCCGGCGTCAGTCGAGCGGAACAGCGCGGCGTCCTCGACGCCGGCATACACGGTGCCGGGATCCGACGGCGACGGCTCCAAGTGCCAGACGCGCTTGAACTCCCACGGATGAGGCGTGCCGTCGTACCAGAGGTGCGTGCCCGGATCCCCCTCGTAAGCGAACTCGTTCCCGGCCGGGTTCCACGTCCGTCCGCCGTCGTCGGAACGCTGGATGACCTGTCCGAACCAGTCCGTGTGCTGGGCCGCATAGATGCGGTTGGGATCGGCCGGAGATCCCTTGACGTGGAAAACCTCCCAGCCGCCGAAGTGCGGACCGGCGACCTCCCAATGCTTCCGTGCCGCGTCCGCCGTCAGGACGAACGCCCCCTTCCGCGTGCCGACCAGCACCCTGACACTGCTCATCGATGACTCTGTCTTTCCGGTGATGTGTACTCCATGCAGTTCGCCGGTCAGTCTACGATACTGCCGAAAAGGCGGGCAAACATGGTGTGATGCCCGTGCGAGAGGAGACGACCGAGAGGAGACGACTGTCCCCTTTTCCCGGTCCCGAGAGGAGGCGACTGTCCCCTTTTCCCAATCGGTCCCCTACAATGAAAGGCAAGTGGAGAGGCACGATGAGTTGTCTTCACTTCATTGAATCGGCTGATGGGGTGAGTGGTTCCAGGAGGAAGAATTATGAGCGTACTTTCAGTTGTCGGAATCGCAGTGACGTGTTTCCTTCTTTACAAGATCAAGGAAAGTCTGGAGAGGCTGGACGGGCGGGTGTCGAGAATTGAGGAGCACCTTGTTGACTAGGAAGGCCGAGCTGCGAACGTCCGATCGCCGATGTGCAGAATGGGCGGCCTGGAGGGACGCATGAGACTCAAGGACAAGGTGGCGCTGGTGACGGGGTCGTCCGGGGGACTGGGCACGGGCATCTGCCGGGCCTTCGCCGCGGAGGGCGCCGACTGCGTCGTGAACTACCACAGCGACCGGGCGGGAGGGCAGGAGACGGCCGACCTGGTGGAGAGCCTCGGCAGGAAGAGCCTACTGGTCCAGGCCGACATCTCCCGGGAGGACCAGGTGCAGGACATGGTGGACGCGGCGCTGGAGCGTTTCGGCCGCCTGGACATTGTGGTGGCCAATGCCGGCTACGGCATGGCCAAGCCGTTGCTGGAAACCCGGGTGGAGGAGTTCGAGAAGCTGGTGCGGACCAACCTCATCGGGACCTACCTGACCGTCCGCATCGGCGCGCAGGCCATGAAGTCGCAGGGCGGCGGCAAGATCATCACCATGTCGTCCATCCACGGACTGGGCGGGACCCACTACTGCTCCCTTTACGAAGCCACCAAGGCGGGAATCCTCAACTTCACGCGGGGCGCCGCCTTCGATCTGGGGGACTACGGCATCCAAATCAACTGCATCGCCCCGGGGGCCGTTCCCGTGCCCAAGGACCCGCCTCCGGACAAGGACGGTCCGCTGTATGCCGCCTGGATGCAGTACACGCCCCTCTCCCGCTTCGGAACGCCGGCGGACGTGGCGGCCGCGGCGGTCTTTCTGGCCTCGACTGACAGCGACTGGATCACGGGGCAGGTGATCCAGGTGGATGGCGGCATTTCGGCCGGACACCTCATCCCCTCCTTCAAGTATTACGGCGCCAAGCCCCGCATGGACTGACCCGTTACGACTGGCGGCGCGCTGTGGCGTTGCGGACCGCGGTCGGCGCCTGAAACACGCCGCTCCAATCGGCGGCAGGGATGCCGCCGCTCCGCTTCACGACTGGCGGCGCGCCACGACCTTGCGGACCAGCTCGTCTCCCGCCACGCCGGCCAGGATGACTCCCCCGATGATGGCGAACTCCAGTTGAGTGGGAATGCCCAGGAGATTGATGGCGTTGTAGAGGACCCGCATGACGGCGGCTCCCAGCACCACGCCCAGGATCGATCCCTCGCCTCCCCGCAGGCTGCATCCTCCCAGCACCGCCGCAGCGATGGCGTAGAGTTCGTAGAAGTTGCCGTGGCCCGACGGCTGTATGGAGTTGATGTCCAGGGCAAAGAGGATGCCTCCGATGCCAGCCATGAGGGAGCAGATGACGTAGGCGAGGATCACCATGCGGTCGGTGTCGATCCCGCTGTAGCGGGCGGCCTCCCGGTTCCGGCCCAGAGCCAGGAGGTAGCGGCCGTAGATGGTGTGATTCAGGAAGAGCCCCGCCAGCAACGCCAGCGCGATCATGATCAGGAAGGGAGCCGGGATCAGGATCCGGGAGAGGGGTTGGATGTCGCCGAACCGGACCGCGCCGCCGGCCAGAACCAGCAGGGCGCCCGCCGCCGGACCCAGCCAGAGTGACATCGCCGCCGGAGGATCGCCTGCGGTGCGCTTCCTGATTCTTCGTGCCAGGGTCCAGATCAGAACGGCCGCTCCCGCCGCGGCGGCCAGAGCCGCCAGGGTCACGGGTTTGCCGGTAGCCAACTGCTTGAGTTCCTGAAAACCGGTCCCGAATCCCTGAGTCTGGTCCGCTGTCAGGTAGCGCGCGTACCCGCGGTACAGGAGGAGGCCGCAGAGGGTGACCACGAAGGGTTGGAGCCGCAGCCGGGTGACCAGGAGTCCGTGAGCCAGGCCGACCAGAAGGCTGACGGCGAGGACCGTCCCCAGGGCCCCGGCGGTCCCCATGTCCTGGTTGACCAGAAGCATTGGGAGCAGGCACCCCACCAGGCCCACCAGGGAGCCGATGGACAGGTCGATTCCGCCCGTGATGATGACGAAGGCCACGCCGATGCTCAGGATCCCGAACAGCGAGGTCCAACGGATGATGTTCTGCAGGTTGTAAGGCGTCAGGAAGACGGGGCCCATCAGTGCGCTGAAGGCGCACACCGCCAGCAACAGGAGGAGAATGCCCCGCGATTTGTTCATGCCGCTTCCTCCGGAGAGGTGGCCAAGTGGGCAACCGCTTCTTCCGTAAGCTCTCCCTGGGAAAGCTGTCCGCTGATCCGCCCTTCGTGCATCACCAGCACCCGCCGCGAGAGTCTCAGGATCTCCTCCATCTCACTGCTGGCGAAGAGGATGGCGGTCCCTTGCTCGGAGAGCGCTTCGATCAGGAGATAGATCTCCTGCTTGGAGCCGACGTCGATTCCGCGGGTGGGCTCGTCCAGAAGCAGCACCTTCGGTTTCAGTGAGAGCCACTTGGCCAGGACCACCTTCTGCTGGTTTCCGCCCGAGAGGTGCTCGGTGGTGGTTTCGGCGCCGGGCGTGCGGATGCCGAGTCTGGCGATCATCCGGGCCGTCTGGCGCCGGTGAAGACGCCGGTTGATGAAGCCCCCCCGGAGACGATGGAGTCTCAGAGAGGCCAGCGAGACGTTCTCCTCCACACCCATTCGCAGGATCAGGCCCTGTTGCTTCCGGTCCTCGGGGACCAGGGCGATGCCGTTCCGAATCCCCTCGATGGGGTTGGAGATCCGGGCCGTGGCCCCGTCGATCCGAACGCTGCCGCCCAAACCCGGCTCGGTGCCGAAGAGGGCGCCCAGCAGCGCGCTGCGGCCCGATCCCAGCAGTCCGGCCAAGCCGACGATCTCCCCGGCTCCCACCTCCAGGTCGAGACGGTGCCCGGGATAGTCCCTGGTCCGCAGGTCCCGGACCTCTATGCGGACCGGCCCCTGCCGGCCGGGGACCCGGCCGTAGAAGCCGGAGATGTCCCGGCCTACCATGAGCCGCACCATGCGGTCGTGATCGATCTCGTCCTTGGCCAGCTCGCCGGCGTTGGCGCCGTCGCGCAGCACCAGGACCCGGTCGGCCAGCTCCTTCACCTCGCCCAGCCGGTGTGAGATGTAGATCACCGCCACCCCTTCGCCACGAAGCTCCCGAACGGTTCGGAACAGGTTCCGGGTCTCGCCCTGGGAGAGGCTCGACGTCGGTTCGTCCATGATGAGGACCCGGGAGCGGGCCGCCAGCGCCCGGGCGATCTCCACCAGTTGGCGCTGGCCCATGGAGAGCCGGGCGACCTTGGTGGACGGTGAGCAGTCGAGCCCGATCCGTCCCAGAATCGGTCTTGCCGCCCGCGCCAGCCGGCGATGGTTGAGGAAGCCGAAGCGATGGGGTTCGCGGCCCAGGAAGATGTTGGCCGTCACGTCCAGATTGTCCGAGAGGTTCAGTTCCTGGTGGATGAGGATCACGCCCAGGCCGGTGGCGGTCTGGACCGACTCCATCCGGACGGAAGAACCATCCATGAGGATCCGTCCCGAGTCCGGGGATTCCTCGCCCGCCAGGATCTTGACCAGCGTGCTCTTGCCGGCTCCGTTCTCGCCCACCAGGGCCAGGACTTCTCCGCCATGGACCTGGAGGTCCGCACGGTCCAGAGCCAGGGCCCCCGGAAATCGTTTGCTGATCTTCCGGGCTTCGAGGACCGGTGCCGCCATGAACTGTTTCGCCGCGGGGCAGGGAATTGCGCCGGCGTCAGGGGGTGGCGCCCTTTGCCTCCGCCATCTTGCGGTTCAGATCGTCCCAGAACTCCCGGACGTTGTCCGCACGGATCGTCTGGGCCGGGATATCCAGAAACCCATTCTCGGGAAGGACGCTGCGGTCTCCCCGGGCCAGGCCCGCCAGGATCCGCACCGATTCATAACCGTAATGGTACGGCTGCTGAACCACGGTGCCGTAGACCCGCCCGTCCAGGATGCCCTGCAAGGTGGCGTCGGCTTCGTCGAACCCCACCAGGTGGATCCCGTCCACCCCGGCCTGCTGCAGAGCCACCAGGCAGGCGGGCGGGTTGTACGCGAAGAGTCCCACCATGCAGCCCAGGTCGGGATAGCGGGCGATGGCGTCCTCGCAGTTGGCCTTGGCCTTGGCCTGGTCGAACTGGTCGGTACGGGTGTCCAGAATCGTGTAGCGCTCCCCTTTCAGGAGCTCATTCGGGGGATCGACGGCACCCATGGTCTCTCCCGGACGGTCCAGCAACTCGTCGATCACCCCCTGCCTTCTCTGGGTGGCGTTGAGCTGTTCCAACCGGCCGACGAAGAGCATCACCGAGCCTCCCTCGGGCATGGCTTCCTTGACCAGCTTCCCCACCAGGCGGCCCGCCCGGTAGTTGTCCATCCCCACGTAGCAGAGCCGCCGGGTTCGCGGGGCGTCCGAGTCGTGGGTGATGACGGTGGTGTGGTCGCACGCTTCGTTGACCAGGTCCTCCTGGTTGTCCGGGTCGATGGGGCTGATGGCCATGCCGTCGATGCCCCGGGCCAGCAGGTCCTCCACGATCCGTTTCTGGTCCAGAACGCCTTCCACCGGCATCCGCACGTCCACATCCACGTCCAGGTCCCGGCCCGCCTTGAGCGCGCCGGCTTCGGCGATGGTCCAGAAGGAGGCGACACCGTTGGTCACGTAAGCGAGTCTGGGCTTCTGAGAGCCCGGCTCCGAGCCGCTGCAACCGGCTGCCGGGAGCAGGCAGAGCATGGCGAGCATTATCTGGTGGCGCATCGGCGTTTTTCCCGTTCGGGTGCGTGCCGGGCACTCTACTTGGAGTCGCCGGTCGAGGTCAATTACGGCTCGACCCACGTGCCTCCCTTCCGTGCGGACCGGGCGGCGGCGTGGACGACGGCCAACGTCTGGAGGCCCTCCTCTCCGGCCGGATACCAGGTTGCGGCCGGGTGGGGGGCCCGTCCTTCGTTCCGGGCGCGAATCGTCTCTGCAAGATTCGAGTAGATATTGGCGATGGCTCCCGGGAATCCCTCGGCGTGACCGATGGTGATGCGCGTCGCCAGCCGGGCCTCTTCGCTGAGCCGGACATCCCCTCGTTCCAGCGTCCGGGTCGGCTTCCCCAAGGGGGTCCAGTAGAGCTGGTTCGGATGCTCCTGGACCCAACGCAGCCCGCCAAGCTCCCCGAAGACCCGGAGGTTCAGGCCGTGCTGCTGCCCGACCGCCACGGCACTCGTCCAGAGGCGGCCAGTGGCGCCGCCTGCGAATCGCAGCGCCAACAGGGCATCGTCCTCAAGCTCCCGGCTCTCGATAACGGAGACGAAATCCGCGGAGACGCGAGTCACCTGTTGTCCGATGACGAAGCACGCCATGTGGAGCGCGTGCAGACCGGCGTCGGCGAGCACCGAACTCACGCCGGTCTGCTCCGGATCGTAGCGCCAGCGGACACTGGGGTTGTCCGCGACTGCGGCATCCGCATGCGACCCGTGGGAGAACTCCGCCACCACGATCCGGATCCTTCCCAGCTTGCCGTCGCGAACCATGGACCGCGCCTGGCGCACCATGGGGTAGCCGCTGTAGCCGTAGTTCACTGCCAGGATCCGGTCGGCGTCGCGGGCGGTCCGGACCAGGTCCTCGCCATCCGCCAGAGTCATGGTCAGCGGCTTCTCGCAGAGGACATGGAAACCCGCCTCCAGAAACGCCTTGGAGATCTCATGGTGGGTGGAGTTCGGCGTGGCGACCGTCACCAGGTCGAGCCTGCCGTATGTCGGCAGCCCCTTCTCCCGCCCAAGCATCTCGCGCCAGTCGCCGTAGGCGCGGTCCTCGGGAACCCCCAATCGGACCGCAAATTCACGGGCCCGGACCGGGTCGATGTCCAGAGCGCCGGCGACCAGTTCGAAGTGCCCGTCGAGCCTCGCGCCGATGCGGTGGGCGCTCCCAATCTGGCTCGTCTCGCCACCTCCCACGAGTCCCCAGTTGAGCTTGAGCGGCATCGCCGCGATCCTCCATTTTCGACACCCGGACCCGCGAACTGCCAGCGGATACGAAGCAGGTCTCCAGTTGGAAAACGATCATCACCGCACCTAGCCGGACTGTCAATTTTCCCTCGTCCTCTCTTCTCTATTTCCTGTTTTTCTCTTTTCTCTTTTCCTTCCGCTGTGCTGTACTGACCCACAAGCAAGGCGTAAGAGGAGGGTTTGCCATGAGAAAACCGTTGGGATTCCTGGTTCTGGTTGCGGTCGTGGCGGCTGCACCGGCTGCGGCGGGATCGGGAGATGCGTGGGTGACCCACACGACGTTCGAGGATTTCTCGGCGGGCCGTCTGGGCGACAGCGGGGTCAACCTCTACGCGACCCGCTCCGGGACACTCCAGATGATCCACCGGTGGGACCTGAACAACGACGGTTACCTGGACATCCTGCTGGGGCAGGACCACGACGTCCTGGAGAACGCCGATATCCTGGTCTACTGGGGCCGAACCGGGGGCCCCGAATCCATCCTGCCTGATCTGCCGGAACACCAGCCGTTGGCCCGCCTGCTGCGGCAGATCCGGCTCCGGGACAAGGGGGTGACCCGGTTGCCCAGTCCGGGCGGCGGCCGGTCAATCGTGGTGGACCTGAACCAGGACCTTTATCCGGAACTCGTCTTCTGCAACTTCATCCACAACTACTCGGAGGACATGACGGCCCTCATCTACTGGGGCGGCCCCAACGGCTACCAGCCGGAGCACCGGACCGGGCTGCCGACGATTCTGGCCGGGGGTGTGGCGACCGGGGACTTCAACGGCGACGGATTCATCGACCTGGCCTTTTCGAATCGGGGCATCGAAGCCGGCGAGCGATTCGGCTTCGACCGGCACCTGGAGTCGTACGTCTACTGGAACGGTCCCCGGGGGTTCGATACGTCGCGGCGCAGCGTCGTGGCGACGGTCAGCGCCGCCGACTGCGCGGCGGGAGACCTGGACGGGGACGGCTTTGCGGACCTGGTCTTTGTCAACAACAATTCCCGGCACAAGAGTGTTTACCTCTACCGTGGAGGGCCGGAGGGAATCAGTGCCGAACGTGACGAGTGGATGGGCGGCGACCCTGTCGGGGCTCATCTGGCGGACCTGGACCGGGACGGCCACCTGGACCTGGCTCTGAACCACAAAGATGATCGGGTGGTCCTGCACCGGGGGAGCAAACGGGGACCGGCCCGGGAGCCGTGGATCGAACTGCCGTCCCAGGGAGCGAAGCAGAGCCGGACCGGCGACCTGAACCGGGACGAACTTCCCGAGCTGGTGCTGCCCAACAGTGGAGGGGCCTCTTCCTACGTCTACTGGAACGGCCGCGAGGGGTTCTCGGCCGGGAAGCGGACCGAGTTGCCGACGCTGGCGGCCACGGATGCGGTGTTGGCCGACTACGACCGGGACGGGTGGGTCGACCTGGTGTTCTCCAATGAATACGGTCACGGCACCTACGATGTGAACTCCTACGTCTATTGGAACGGTCCCGACGGCTTTGACGCGGCTCACCGGAAGGAACTCCAGGGATTCGGCCCCGTGAGCGCCAGCGGCGGTGACCTGAACCGGGATGGACACATGGACCTGGTGCTCATCAACCGCTCCAGCGGCACCCACGGCTCCATCGACTCCCTCATTTACTGGGGCAACCCCAGGCACCACTATTCGACCGCCTCCGTGACTGTGATTCCCGGAACGGGAGGGCTCATGGCCAAGGCCGACCTGAATCAGGACGGTTGGATCGACCTGGTATTTCCCGCGGGCCGGGTCTATTGGGGAGACCCGGATGGCTACAGCTCCGATCGGACGGAGGAACTCGAAACCGGCGGCTATTCGGTCACCACGGCAGACCTGAATCGGGACGGTCACCTGGATCTGGTGGTGGGCGCCGGATCGGCGGACTCCCACACGCCCGATTCCACGGGGATCATTCGGTGGGGCGGGGAAGGAGGTTTCCACCCGGACCGCAGCTCCCGGCTGCCGCTTCGCGTCCGGCGTCCCATGGTGAGCTCACTGGCCGATTTCAACCGCGACGGCTTCCTGGACCTGGTCTTCACCGACGTGGACGCCCCCAACACGGAGATCTTCTGGGGCGATGAATCGGGGAACTACAGCGTAGAGCGCCGCCAGCATCTGAAGGTCCACTCGGCGTCCACCGCCGAGATCGCGGACCTCAATGCCGATGGCTGGCTGGACCTGATCCTGGGAGCGGTCTACGACCCGGAGCGGTTCGGCCGGCCCATGCGCAAGACCACGCTGCTGTGGGGAGGTTCCGACGGTTTCTCGAACCGGAAGTCTCTGGTGCTGGAAGCGTTCGAATCGGAAGAGCAGGCCGTGGCGGACCTGAACCGGGACGGGTTTCTGGACATCGTGATGACCAACTATCACGGGTACACGACGCGCTCGCTGCCGGTCCTCATCTACTGGGGAGGTCCGGACGGAAGCTACAGCGAGTCGCGGCGGGCCACGCTTCCCGGCGAATCCACCCTGGCGCTCTCGGTGGCCGATCTGAATCAGGACGGTTGGATGGACCTGACCGTGGTCAACCACCTGGAGCGGGGCGATCACGCCGTGGGCACCAACATCTTCTGGGGGGGAGAGGAGGGGTATTCCTACTCCCGCCGCGACTGGATCCAGAGTTTCGGCCCCCACTTCAGCACCAGCCACGACGTGGGCAACATCTACCACCGGCGCCTGGAGGAGGAGTACTTCTCGGCGCCGCTGGAGATCCGGGAAGGAACGCGCCCCGGGCGGCTCGAGTGGACAGCCCGAACGCCGCACGGAACCGCGGTTCGCTTTCAGATCCGGAGCGCGGTTTCGGCTGAAGCCTTGGAGCAGGCGGACTGGAAGGGGCCTGGCGGGTCCGAATCCTATTTCGACAAGCCGGGTTCGGAGATCGGGGTCGGAGAAGGGGACCGGTGGCTCCAGTACCGGGTGCTGTTCACCACGCCGGACGGAGGCAGCACGGCCGTTCTGGAGGAGGTTCGGCTGCTGACGGAATAGCGGGCTGCCGGGAGGACGCGATCCGGCGGCCTCCCCTCGTGCTCTGAGTTTCGCCTACTTGGTGGCCGACCCCTCCCGCTTGGCCGCCTTCATCGCGGACACCTTGATGTCGTCCTCGGAGAACTCCCCCGTCACCTCGGCTCGGAAGTTCTCCCTGACCTTGGCGGCTTCCAGCAATTTCAGGGCCTGCTCGTCTCCCGCCGGGTCGAACTTGAGGAACCGCCCTTCCAGAATCAGGCCGAAGCCGCTGGCCTTGCAACTCTCCATCAAGGCGCAGGCGACCGTGTGTTTGGCCGTCTTCTCGGCGTTGGCGGCAACCCGGGCGCCGCAGGCCGCGTCCATGACCACTCCGGTCTTGGTGTCAGGACCGGCGAGGACCAGCATCGAGCCGGCCGCGAGGAGGCAGGAAAAGCAGATCAGGTGCGCTCGCTTCATATTGGATCCCTCATGACATCATTGGGTGTTGCTGCCTGTCCGGATATTGAAACATAGCCGCAACGGCTCTGCACGAAGGTTGCCCGCCCGGGCCTGTCGCTTCATGATAGGGGCCGATTTCGGGGGTGAGCCGATGGGGAAACCATGTTGAGGATTCGAATTTGCACTATCTGGATCGGGGGATGGATCGTTCTTTCCTTGTTCTCAGGGAACGGAGCCGCCCAGCGTCCGGGAAGCCTGGTGCTCACACCGGGAGTCCGCCAGCTCTTCCTGGACGACTATCTCCTGGGGAATCTCTACCGGGTTCGGCGCGTCATTCACCAGCCTCACCGGTACGAAGGAAGTCCGGTGGTCCGGGCGGACCAGCCCTGGGAGATCCGGCCGGGCCGATATGCGGCTCCCGGGACGACTCCGGTGGAGAGCCGGGCAATCCAGGTCACCAGTGTTCCATCTTGGGACCCCGGCGAAAAGGTCTGGAAGATGTGGTACCACGGAGGTCCGGGGAAGACCGCGTTCGCGCGCTCGCGGGAGGGGATCGTCTGGGAAAAACCTGTGTTGGGGGTGAAGGAGTTCCGGGGCTCCCGGGAAAATAATCTGGTGGCGGTTCGCGGAGAGCCGGACGCCCTCGTCCAGCATGTCATCCTGGATCCGCAAGGGACCGGGGAGCGCCGTTTCAAGGGGGTCCTTGGACCAAGGGACCGCCGTCCCGTCGTCTCCGCCGACGGTTACCTGTTCACCAAACTGGACGTGCCCCCCATCCCGAGCCAGGACACCTCCCAACTGACCTATGACGAACTGGGCAAACAGTACATTCTGACCGTCAAGCATCGGGGCCCATTCGGCCGGTCGGTCTACCTCTCCCTGAGCCGGGATTTCGAGCAATGGACCGATCCCCAACTCATTTTCCATGCCGACGCTCTGGATCAGAAGTTGGGCGAGCAGCGGATCCGGGAGCACCTGGTCGACCCCCGGCTCTACACCCCCCAGTTCAATCAGCCGGAGAACTACAACACCGAGGTCTACAAGATGCCCATCTTCCCCTACGAGGGCGTCTACATCGGCCTGCCCAACTACTTCGAGTCCAGCGGGCTCACTCCTCCCCATCACAACAACCAGGACGGCGTCAATTCGGCCAAGCTGGCCACCAGCCGCGACCTGCTCAATTGGGTACCGGTGGGCACCCGCGAGTCTTTTCTGCCGGTCTCCCGGCTGGGTGAGGGACGGATCGACACTGCCCAGGTCCTGCCCGTGTCGCGGCCCATCGTCAAGGGGGACGAGCTCTGGTTCTATTACAGCGGTGTGGATGTCCGTTACCCGGCCAACGGCGCCTTTCAGGCCGCCATCCACCTGGCCCGTCTCCGCCGCGACGGTTTCGTCTCGTTCTGGGCCGACGAAAAGGGAGGGTTCGTCGAGACCGGACCCCTGCGTTTCGGCGGGACCCGGCTCTGGCTCAATGCGGACGCCTCCGGGGGCGAAATCCGGGTGGAAGTCAGAAACTCCAGGGGCCGCGAGGCTCTGGAGGGTTGGACCCGCGATGCTTCCAAGCCGCTGACCACGGACCAGTTGAAGGTGCGGTTGGAGTGGGAGGGGAAAGACAGCCTGGAGTCCCTCAACGGCCAGAGCGTCCGCTTCCGATTCCATCTCAAGAACGCCCACCTCTATTCCTTTTGGTTCGAGTGAGGGAGGCTCCAGGAGGATGAGATGACTCCTGAGGATCGCGCCGTCGCCGCGGTGGACGCCCTGGGTGGCGAGTACCTGCGGTTTCTGGCGGACTTGGTCCGATGCCCCACGCTGCTGGGGCAGGAGGCGGAATGCCAGGAATTGATCTACCGGCGGCTCGTCGACCTGGGGCTTGAGACCCGGAAGTGGGAACCGGACCCCGATTTGCTGGAGTCGCACCCCGATTTCGTGCCCGTGGAGCGGGACTATGCCGGCCGGCCCAATGTGGCCGGCGTTCTTGTGCCCTCGGGTAGCGGCGGGCGGAGCCTGGTCCTGAACGGGCACGTGGACGTGGTGCCGCTCGGACCGCTCCACTGGTGGAGTGCCGATCCCTGGGGAGCGGAGGTTCGGGACGGACGGATGTACGGCCGCGGCGCCCTGGACATGAAGAGCGGGCTGGTGGCGGCCCTGCTGGCGGTGGCAGCGGTCCGGGAGTCGGGGGCCCGGCTGCGGGGACCGGTCCGGTTTGAGAGCGTCATTGAGGAGGAGTGTACGGGCAACGGAATGCTGGCGAGCCGGCTGGATTCGGGGCCGGTCGACGGCGCCGTCCTGACCGAGCCCACGGGGCTTCAGGTCTGGATCGCGACGCTGGGCGTGCTCTGGTTCGAGGTGTGTGTCCGGGGCCGGCCGGCGTACGTGGGCGATCCGGGACGCCAAGTGAACGCGGTCGAGAGGGCGGCGTCCGTTATTCACCGCCTCAAGCCGGCAGTCGTCGAAGCATTGAATCGGCACTTCCGGCATCCGTACTATGGTCATCATCCCCGGCCCCTGGGCCTCAACGTCGGACGGATCGAGGGAGGGGACTGGCCTTCCAACGTGGCTCTCGAATGCCGGTTCAACTGCCGCATGTCGTTTCCCATCGACTGGCCGCCGGAGCGGGCCCAGGAATTCGCCGAGGATCAGGTCCGCCGTGCGGCAGCGCCCGATCCCTGGCTGGTTCGGAACCCACCCCGGATCCGCTTCAACGGATTTCGAGCCCGAGGCTGGGTCGCCCCCGAGGTGACGGGGCTTGAAAGTCTGGTCGACTTGTTGGAGGAGTGTCACCGGGGCGTCACCGGCAGGGAACTGGATTGGGATGCCTTTCCCGGCACTGCCGAC
>JAPOYZ010000039.1:8527-16810 GCA_026706325.1 Candidatus Aminicenantota bacterium | reverse complement strand
GATCCGCCTTGACGGCCTCGCCCCCGGCCACCTCTACGGGCGCGCAGACCAGTTCCAATTCCTGAGGACGGGCTTCGGCGTAGGCGGGAATTCGGGCGCGCAATTGGGGATGAGCGCGGGAGACGTTCTCGTCGATCACGAAGAAGAGGCGGTGGCGCCGGTCCGATTCGAGACGGTTCACCACCCGCGAGAAGACCGGATTCCCCGGATCGAAGACTCCCTCCGTGAAGATCACCGGGTAGTCGAAATCCAGGGTGAAACTCTGGTTGACGATCTCCATGTCGTTTCGGGCAGCCGGTCTCATTCCATTCCTGGGCAGACGTTGCGCCGTCCCCTGACCATGGTCATCCGGACCGGACCATGCTCGATTTCAGGGGCCGGTTCCGGAAGCGCCGGAAGCGGAGCGGTTGGGGGGCGACATCGCTCAACAAAGGGCCGTAAAAGGAATTGTAGTCTACCACAGGGCCGGCGAGGCGAGCGCACCGGCAGGAGGCCGGTTCAGTGCCGGTTCCCGCTACCGTGAAGCTATCGTGCCGGAGGGAGCGCCGGTACAATGTGGCGATGCGGACCATGAGATTCTTTCCCGCTCTCGGAGCACTCTTCGGTCTCGTCAGTGTGGCCGCGGGAGCATTTGGCTCCCATGTCCTGGAATCCAGGCTCTCCGGCGAAATGTTGGAGATCTTCGAGTTGGCCACCCGCTACCTCATGGTTCATGCGTTGGCCCTGCTCCTGCTGGGCGCCCTGTCGAGCCGCATGGCTCCGAGGCTCGGGGCCGCGGCCGGATGGGGATTCTGTTCCGGAACGATCCTCTTTTCAGGGACGCTCTACGCCTACAGCCTGACCGGGTCTCTCGGGTGGGTGATGCTCACGCCCGTGGGTGGAACCGCTCTTTTGGCCGGATGGGCCTGTCTGCTCTGGGCCTGCTGGCCCCGTCGCCGATAGAACGTGATGCCGGCAGGAACACCCACGCTGACGATCTCGGTGATCATTCCGGCGCTCAATGAAGAGGCCGGGATCGCCAGGTCCATCTCCAGCGCTGCTCGGGAACCGGGAGTCGAGGTCATCGTCGTCGACGGCGGCAGCCGCGATGACACGGTGCGGGTAGCGCGCCGCCTGGGAGCCGAGACGTTGAGGGTCCCGGCGGGACGAGCCCGCCAAATGAACGCGGGAGCCGAGGCGTCTACGGGCAAATACCTGGTCTTCCTCCATGCAGACACGATTCTTCCGCCGAATTTCGCCAGCCGGGTTCGGCGCCTCCTGGCTTCCCGGGAAGTGGTTGCGGGAGCCTTCCGCCTGGGGATCGAGGGCCGCCGGAAAAGTCTTCGCTGGATCGAGAAGGGCGCCAACTGGAGATCCCGGTGGCTTCAACTCCCGTATGGCGACCAGGCCCTGTTCGTACGTTCCCGCCTCTTTTTCGAGTTGGGGGGCTACGCCGATCTGCCGATCATGGAGGACTACGATCTGGTTCGGAGACTGACCCGGCGAGGCCGCGTCGTGTTGGCTCCGGACGCGGTTGTCACCTCGGCAAGGCGATGGGAACGACTGGGTGTCGTCAGAACCACGCTGCTTAACCAGGTCATGCTGACGGGCCATCTCCTGGGCATGTCGCCTTGGAAGATGGCTGCCTTGTACCGGCGTGCGGCGTCCTTTCCACCGGTGGCCGAATAACCCGTCGCCTAAAACCGTGGGCTACAGTCCCGCCAGCTGCTCCAGGACCTTGACCAAGGCCTGGGTTCCCTCCAGCCCCTCTCCCCTGGCCTGCGAGGTGCGGAACAATTGGTTCACCAGGGACGACGCCGGAAGGGCGGCCTGAGCGGCCGCGCCACTCTCCATCACCAGTCGCAGGTCCTTCTGGATGAGGTCCACCATGAAACCGGGCGCGAAGTCGCGATTCACGACGCGGGGAGCCAGATTGCTCAACTGCCAACTGCCGGCGGCGCCTCCCTTGACGGCTTCGATCATCACCCCCTGGTCCAAGCCGTTCTTCCCGGCAAAGACCAGAGCTTCACTGACCCCCATGAGGGTGACGGCCACCAGAATCTGGTTGCACAACTTGGTCAGTTGCCCGCTCCCCACGGGCCCGCAGTAGGTAATGGTCTTGCCCATGGTCTCGAAAATGGGGACTGCCCGTTCGAACGCCTCGCGGTCTCCGCCGGCCATGATGGCCAAGGTGGCATTCTGCGCTCCCACGTCGCCTCCCGACACGGGTGCGTCCACCAGGGCGCATCCCTTTGATCGAAGTTGCTCGTCCAACTCCCGTTCGACCTGAGGGGAGATGGTGCTCATGTCCATGACCACCGAACCCGGCCGAATCCCCTCCAGAACACCCTCGGGGCCGGCGACCACCGCCTCCACATCCGGCGAGTCGGAGACCATGGTGATGATCATCCGGGAATTCGCGGCTACCTCTCGAGGAGAAGCAGCCACCACGGCTCCCGCCGCTTCCAACGACCCGGTCTTGGATCGGGTGCGGTTGTAGACCGTGAGGGGATATCCGGACTTCAAGATGTGTCCTGCCATGGGAAGCCCCATGATTCCGAGCCCGATGAAACCGACGGATGGCTTGTTCGCCATAGGATCCTCCTTTTGAGTTTGATACGAGCGGTCGGCGCGGCTGGCACGCCGACCGCGATTCAACGTAAAATCATCTCTGGGAGAGGGTCAATGAGCAAGAGAAAAACGTGGATTCTTTCAATCGTTCTGATCATTTTCTTCGCGGGGGCCGCCGCCATCTCGCTGGGCCTGTACTACGGCCTCCGCGGCTCGGTGCCCAAGGTTGAGAACGACTCGGTCGTGGAGATCGTGGTTTCCCAACAGATCCGGGAATTTCCTCCGAACAATCCATTCCTTCAGATTTTTTCCCAGCAAGGGACCAGCCTCTGGCAACTGCGCCAGGTGTTTCGCCGGGCGGCGAAAGACGAACGCATCAAGGCCGTGCTCCTGGAGATCCATCCCCTGGGGTGGAGCTGGGCCCAGATCGAGGAACTTCGGGGCCAGATCAAGGTCTTCCGTGAATCGGGCAAACCGGTTCACGCGCTGCTGGCCGTCGACCTGGTCGGGGAGGCGGAGTTGTACCTGGCATCGGCCACGGACAGCGTGACCCTGAATCCCGATGCCGGGTTCCTGGTCAACGGCCTGTTGGTGGAGCAGACCTTCTTCAAGGGGACTATGGAGAAGCTGGGGATCCGCCCCGAGTTCATCCAGTTCAAGGAGTACAAGAGCGCCGAATCCTATAGCCGGGACAGCCTGAGTCCGCCGGTCCGGGAGAGCTGGAGACGATCGTCGCGGACCGCGAAGGGAGGGGCATCAGCACGGTTACCCAGGACAGGAACCTGGAGGAAGGCGTCCTCGAGGGCTTCATGAAGCTGGGAGTGGCTTCCGCGGAGCAGGGCCTGGAACTGGGTCTCATCGACCAGACGGGATACCGCCACCAAGTGGAGGAATTGCTGGCCGGCGATGGCGAGGACAGCGAGTACCGGTCGATTTCCGGCGCCAGGTTTCTGAAGGCCGCGCGCAGCGGTTCCGAGGCTCCGGCTCAGCACCGGGCCGCCGTCCTGCCCGGCGTCGGGGCCATCATGGTCGGGAAGGGTGATCCCATGACGGAGGTTCTGAGTGGCGTCGGCCTTGCCCGCCAGCTTCGGAAACTGCGGCATAACGACCGCATCGAAGGAATCATTCTGAGAGTCAACAGCCCGGGAGGATCGGCGGTGGGCTCGGACATGGTCTGGGAGGAAGTCCGGAAGCTCGAGCAGGAAGGTAAGCCCGTCGTCGTCTCCATGTCGGGCGTGGCCGGTTCGGGGGGGTACTACATCTCCATGGGGGCCGGCCATATCGTTTCCCAGCCTTCGACCATCACCGGTTCCATCGGAGTGATCTTCGGCAAGTTCGACCTGACCAACCTGTACCAGTGGATGGGCATCAGCGTCGACCAGGTCAAGAACTACCCCCACGCCGATATCTTTTCGCTCAGTCGACCCCTGGGGTCCGAACAGAGAAAGCGGGTGGAAGACTGGATCGCGGACCTGTACCGGAAGTTCGTGACGAAGGCGGCGGACTCGAGACGGATGGAGTATCAGGACTTGGAGGAGAAGGCCCGAGGACGCATCTACACCGGAGTCCAGGCCAAGGATCTGGGATTGGTCGATTCCCTGGGTGGATTCGATGCGGCCATCCTGGAGCTGAAGCGGGCCATGTCCCTGGATGAGGACACCCCCCTGGAACTGGACTTGTATCCGAAACGCAAGTCCTGGTGGGAGGCGGCCCTCGGCGGTGACCTGGTGTCTGTGATTCGCTCCTCCATGCCGGCCTCCCCACTGAGCCGGTGGACGCTGACCCTGATCCGGAAGCTGGAATCTCCGGGCGCCTGGCTGCTTGCTCCCGAACTCCGATTCCGCTAGAGTCGGAAGTCCTCCCGGGAAGGAGTTCTTCCATGCCAAAGCACGGTAAAGCATTGAAAGTGCCTGACTTGGAAGGGAAGAAGCGCCGTGGGGAGAAGATCGCCGCACTCACCGCCTACGACGCTACCATGGCCGCCCTGCTGGACCGGGCCGGCATCGACGTTCTGTTGGTGGGCGACTCCCTGGGCACCGTGATTCTGGGATGCGACACGACGGTGCCGGTCACCCTCGACATGATGGTGCACCACAGCCGGGCCGTTACCCGGGGAGCGCGGCGCGCGTTGGTAGTTGCCGACATGCCCTTTGCCACGTATCAGGTTTCGGCATCCGAGGCGCTTCGCAATGCGGCGCGCCTCATGCAGGAAGGTGGAGTCTCCGCGGTCAAGGTGGAAGGGGCCGGACCCGTGGTGAAGTCCGTTCGCCACCTGGTGGATGTGGGTATCCCGGTCATGGGCCATTTGGGCCTCACCCCACAGAAGGTCCATGCGCTCGGCGGTCACCGGCAGCAGGCTCGCGACCGCGGGAGCGTGGCACGCCTGCTGGCCGACGCCGCCGCCCTTGAGGATGCCGGAGTCTTCGCTCTGGTCCTGGAATGCATTCCGGACGAAGTCGCTTTCGAAGTGACGTCGCAGCTCCGGATACCCACCATCGGAATCGGAGCCGGACCCTATTGCGACGGTCAAATCCTGGTGAGCTACGACGCCTTCGGCCTCTTCGACTCCTTCGTTCCTTCATTCGTCAAGCGTTACGCCTCCCTGGGCAGCACCATCCTGAACGCCACCGAAAACTACGTCGACGACGTCCGCACCGGACGTTTTCCCGCTTCCAGAACCACAGACTTCTTCCGTTCCAGCGAGCCGGAGCTGGTCAAAGAGAGATCCTGATGGCCCTAGCCCGCATTTCTCACCAGGCCGCTGAACGTGTGATGAGAAAGATTCGTTTTTCGAGCATTTGCCGGTTTTTTGGCGGCATCTGCCGGGAGCAGACTGCGCTGGGCACGCCCTCGCTGGTCTTTTCGCCTTCAGCGCGCACATGCTCCCTCAAACGTAGTCCAAACTATGCTTTCGGTCGCGAGCACGCGCTGAAGGCGAAAATCCTGCGCGATCATCGTGCCCCCTGGTGAGAAACGCGGGCTGGTCGTGGCCACCTCCATCGCCGGAGCACGGGAGGCGATGGAAGCCGCCCGTAGGGGTGGATTGTCCAGCGGCTTCGTTCCCACCATGGGAGCTCTGCACGAGGGACATCGGAAGCTGATCCAGGCGGCGCGGCACGAATGCGACTGGCTCGCCGTGAGCATCTTCGTGAATCCGACCCAGTTCGGCCCGGAAGAAGACTTCGACACCTATCCCCGGGACCTGGATTCGGACCTCGCCATGTGCCGGCAATTGGGAGTCGATCTGGTCTTTCAGCCCGGCCGCGACGAAGTCTATCCGGCCACCCACAGGACTTTCGTGGAAGTCGAGACCGTGACGTCGCACCTGTGCGGCCGGTTCCGCCCCGGACATTTTCGCGGCGTCGCAACCGTCGTGCTGAAGCTCCTGAACATCCTGCAACCGGACCGGGCCTACTTCGGCGAGAAGGACGCCCAACAGACGGTGGTCGTCCGGCAACTGGTGAAAGATCTGAACCTGCCGGTGGACATCCGCCAGGTCCCGACGGTTCGAGAGTTCGACGGTTTGGCCATCAGTTCCCGGAACCAGCATCTTGGTCCCCAAGAACGAAGGGCCGCCACCGTTCTCTTCCGGGCCCTGAAGGAGATCCGGACCATGGTGCTCCAGGGAGCCCGCGACGCCGGCCGGATCCGCCGACGCGGACTCCGGCTCTTGAGCCAGGAGCCCCTGGTCGAGGTCGAGTACCTGGAAATGGTCGATCCGGAAACCATGCAGCCCATTTCCCAGGTTCGCGGTCCGGCCCGGGCCGCCGCCGCCATCCGCGTCGGGGGAGTCCGGCTGATCGACAACCTCTTGTGCGAAGACGCAGGCCGCTGAAACGCCCTGCTGATTGCACCCTTTCCCCGGGCGTCGACCTGCCGCCGGCCAGTTCCTCGCCTTGCCGGATATCTCCCGTTTTTTCCTCACTCTTCATTCCGAACTCCTCAAATTGACTTTCCCGCGGAAACCTTCTAGTCTGCCCTCCCGGAGTCTCTGGTCGACCAACTCAGCCACTCGTTGTTCCGGTTCGTGCGTCCCGATATGGTCAGGAAACGGATCTATTCCACGCGGGAACTTGCCCAACTCTGGAACCTGAGCGAATCGACCATAAAGCGTTGGACCGACACCGGGAAGCTCCAGTGCCATCGGACTCCGGGCGGTCATCGCAGGTTCCAACTCCGGCATATCCAGGACTTTCAGGCTCGCCACCGATTCGAGGGAACCGGTCTGCTGACCTCCACCGATTGGGAGGACCCCCGATTGGAAACCTTCATCAACCAGAGAAACTGGTCACGGGTGAGAGAGTTGATCCTCTATCTGGCATCCGAGAACCAGTGCGCTTCGATCAAGGATCTGCTGGAGCGGCTCTACATTCGTGGATTGAGCGTGGCAGACCTCTACGACGAGGTGCTGGCACCCATATTCGTCCGTTCCCGCGGAAACCACTCCTCCAATTCCATGTCGTTGGGTCAGGCTCGGCTGGTGGAAAAAAATCTCGAAGAGGCCTTGTACTATTTCTTCCCAGGTGTGGTCCGCCGCAGACCTCTGGGCAAGACCGGACTCTGCGCGGCGCCCGCCGCCTACTGCAGCCATCTCGTCAACGGAATCTCCCGGGCCTTGAACGAAGAGGGATGGGATGCCCTGAATCTTGGGAGCAAGGTCCCCTTCGAGGCGATGGCCGAAATCGTGGAGGAGCAGCCGGTGAACATGGCCTGCGTCCTGGCCCGGAATGGACTGAGCGCCAACTTGAAAGGCCGTTTCCGGGTGTTGAACCAGGCCTGTGACCGCTATCGTATTCCGGTCCTTCTGTTGGGTCCGGGTTTTTCGACGCCCAGATCCCGGAAGGACCTTTCCTACGACGAGTACCTCCCCAGCTTTCGGGACTTCTCCGAATATATTCAGCGGGCAACGTACTGAATCGCAGGACACGACCGCTTCACGAGCCGTGGTCTCCGGGACGCAGTCTCCGCACCAGGTCCTGGTAGAGGCGGACGCCGGCCGCCAGTTCGGCTTTGGAAACCCTCTCTTCGGCCGTGTGGGCCACCAGAATGGACCCGGGCCCCACCAGTAACGGACGTCCCAGGGCCCTCAAGGCCGGCACATCCGTGCCGTACCCCACGACCTTGGTGGGCAACCCGGGGATGGACGCCATTTCCTGAGGTTCCGAGGTCGCACGGATCACCAGATTCGCCCGTCCCGAAGCCCATTCCTTCAGGATGTCCACGTATGCCGCGCTTTCCGCCACAGTCCGAAAAAGGATCTCGGCTTCGGCCAGATCGGGAATCACGTTCGGAGCATGGCCTCCCCGGATCAATCCCACGTTGATGGTGGTCTCACCGAGTGTGGCGTCGGAGGGGAACTCCAGGGTCTGCAACCCGGCCAGCAGGGACACGAGCTTGTCGATGGCCGACACGCCCTGCTCCGGATAGGCGGAGTGGGCCGTGACCCCGTCACAGCTCAATACGGCGTAGACCATCCCCTTGTGTCCCACCACCAGTTCGTTGTCGGTGGGCTCGCCATCAATAATGTAGTCGCAGCGCAGACCCAGCTCCCGGGCCTTCCAGGCGCCGTCGCTTTCCGTCTCCTCCCCCACCACGAAGAGAAGCCCCACGTCCGAGATGCCCTCCTGAAGGAGTCCGTCCGCGGCGCAGATCATGGCCGCGATGAGCCCCTTGGCATCCGAAACGCCGCGTCCGTACATGAATTCCTCATCCTGGCGGAACTCAAAGAAGGGA
>JAPOYZ010000039.1:0-8517 GCA_026706325.1 Candidatus Aminicenantota bacterium | reverse complement strand
GTCAGCAGAATCCGCGGCTCTTCCCGGATGGCCAGCACGTTGATACGGTCCCCGGTGACGGTCTGGGACCGGCAGCTCCATCCCTGGTTCTGAAGGTACTCCAGCAGGAAGCGTCCGACGGGTCCTTCGGCTCCCGTCACCGAAGGGATGTTCACCAGAGTCCGGGTCAGTTCGATCAGGTCCACCACAGCCTCAATCCCCTTCGTAAACGGCTCGAACCGAAGTGGAGATGCCGCCCCGGACGGTAAAGTCGCCGATCACTTCGCAGCGAATCGGCCGGGATGCGGCCACCAGATCGTCCAGGATCTTGTTGACCACCGATTCATAGAAGATTCCCTGGCTACGATAGGAGAACAGGTAGAACTTCAGGGCCTTCAATTCGATGATGTGTTGATCCGGAACATACCGGATCCGAATGGTCCCGAAGTCCGGCTGTCCCGTCTTGGGACACAACGACGTGAACTCGGGGCACTCGATGTCGACCTGGTATTCCCGGCCCGGATATTGGTTCGGAAAGGTCTCCAGAATCTGCTTCGACATGCCTCTCCCTCTCCGGCGCAGAAATTTGCTTCAGATGGGAACGTTGCCGCCGGCAGTCGCGCGGCCGTTACGGAAGCACGTGCAATTGGCTCTGCGGCTGCCTCAGCTCGGGAGGAAGGGCGAAGTGGACATTCTCCTCCCGCGTCACCAGATCCTCGACGACGGCCCCGCCGCGCAGAAAGTAGCGGATAACCTGATCGACCAGGACTTCGGGGGCCGACGCACCCGACGTCAGGCCCACGTTCTTCACGCCCTGGAGCCATTCCTGCCGGATCTTGCTCACATCGCCGATGAGATACGAAGGGACACCCGACGTGATCGCTTCCTCGACCAGGCGATTGGAGTTGCTGCTGTTGGATGATCCCACGACCAGAATCAGGTCCGTGACCGCGGCCAGTTCCCTCACCGCAAGCTGCCGGTTCTGCGTCGCGTAACAGATGTCTTCCGATGGCGGTCCCTGGATCATGGGGAAACGCCGTCTCAAGGCCGCGATTATCCCCTTCGTGTCCTCGAGACTCAGTGTGGTCTGGGTCAGGTAGGCGATTTTTCCGGGATCCTTGACCTCAAGCTTCTCGACCTCATCGATGGTGCTCACCAATACGATGGCATCAGGAGCCTCTCCCATGGTCCCGACGACCTCTTCGTGTCCCTCGTGACCGATGAGCACGATGGTGAATCCCCGCTTGGAATACCGGATGGCCTCGACATGCACCTTCGTGACCAGCGGGCAGGTAGCGTCGATGACCTTGAGCGATCTAGATCGGGCATCGGCCCAGACCTGGGGAGACACGCCGTGCGCACTGAAGATGACCGTCCCTCCCGAGGGCACCTGGTCCAGCGAATCGACGAAGATGGCGCCTTCCCCGCGGAGTTCGTCCACCACGTACGCGTTGTGAATGATCTGCTTTCTCACATAGATGGGCGGCGGACAGACGTCAAGTGCGATCCGGACCACGTCAATGGCCCGAACCACTCCTGCGCAGAAACCCCGGGGACTCGCCAGGACCAGCTTCTTGACCATGGTGCGGCGATGTTAGCACAAACGGCTCGGCGCGAGCATCGAGTAACGGACGCGTTTCGCGAGGCGGGGACATCGTCCGTTCAAGATTGCGCCGGAGCCGCAATCGAGTAGGGACAGCAACCCTCCGGACAGTTATCGGGCGCAGGTTCACGGGAACCCGAATACCGGCGCCGGACTCCGTCCGTCCGTTCCCGGACCAGCTCTCCGACCATGCTCACGAAAGCGGCGTGGGTCCCCGCCGTCGCGGCTCGCACCAGGTTCAGACCCAGAGAGCGGGCCTGATCCATCAGTTCTACATCCAGGTCGAAGACCACCTCCATGTGGTCGGAGATGAAGCCGATGGGAGAGACCACCACGTCCCGGACGCCCCGGCCCGCGATTGCCTGGAGGTGGTCGCCGGCATCCGGCTCCAGCCAGGGCTGGTGAGGCGGTCCGCTGCGGCTCTGATAGGCCAGGCTCCACGTGGAATGGGGAACCTGTTCCGCCACCAGCCGGCAGGTCTCCCGCAACTGGTCCACGTAGTCGCAGCCCCGGGCCATGGCCAGTGGGATGCTGTGCGCGGTGAACAGCAGTTGCGCCCGGGGCCTCCGGTCCCCGGGAATCTGCTCCAGGGCGGCCCGAACTCGATCCCGATTGGATTCGATGAAACCTGGATGATTGTAGAAGACCCGGAGTTTGTGGATCTCCGGCGGCGGAGCCCCCGTCTCCTTCTGGGCACGCCGGATATCCTCCAGGTACTGGCGGCATCCGGAATAGGAACTGTAGGCCGAGGTCACGAAGCCCAGCGCCTTCCTGATGCCGTCGGCGGCCATCTCTCGGAGAGTTTGCGAAAGCAAGGGATGCCAGTTTCGATTTCCCCAATAGATGGGCAGATCGGGTCCTTTCTCCCGCAGTTCCCGGCGCAGGTCTTCGATCAGCTCCCGGTTCTGGCGATTGATGGGGCTCACGCCATCGAAGATCCGGTAGTGATGGGCCACTTCCCGGATCCTCTCCTCCGGCACGCGCTTGCCCCGCAGCACGTTCCTGAGAAAGGGCTCCACTTCGTCCATGCCCTCGGGTCCTCCGAAGGAAATGACCAGCAGCGCGTCATAGGGCAGCTCGCTCATAAGCATCCGTCTCCACGCTCCACAGTATATCGATGGGAGCGCCGCGTTCCAGGACGGGAGACGCCTGCAACGCACCGTTCACCATGACCCTTCCATTCGTTGCTTTCCGACGGAAAGGGGGAGTTTCGGGATAGTTGCCGGAACTGCTATAGTCTGGTCGATTCACCTTCGGCTTACCCTGGAGAACACCGTGGAAAAGATCTGGTTGCGACATTACGACGAAGCTGTCCCCACAACCATTGACTATCCGGATATCGACCTCTACTCCATGTTTCGGCAGGCCGTGGAGGATCATCCCCGCGGCACTGCGACTCGTTTTTTCGGCGGCCGGACGCGGTTTGGCGAGTTGGGGATGAAAGTGGACCAATTTGCCTCTGTCCTGGCCTCCCTGGGTGTGAAAAAGGGGGATCGGGTGGCCCTGATTCTGCCCAACATGCCTCTCTACCCCATCGCCCATTTCGCGGTTCTGAAACTGGGGGCCGTCCTGGTGCCCACCAACCCCCTCTACGTGGAGCGCGAGCTGCAATATCAGCTCACCGACTCGGGGGCGGAAACGGTGGTGGTGCTGGACAAGCTCATGGGGCGCCTGCTGGCAGTCCGCGAAAAGACGCCCGTGAAGCGGATCATCTCGGCCGGAATCCAGGAGTTTCTGCCTGCCATCCTGGGAATTCTGTACGGACTCAAGAACCGGTCATCCGAGCCGCCGCCAACGGCGCCCGGACTGTATGAGTACCGCGAGCTGATGAAGCGCAAGGTTCCGTCCCGGGAGGCCCCGGCGATCGCACCGGACGATACGGCCATGCTGCTCTACACCGGCGGCACCACCGGCCTCTCCAAAGGAGCGACCCTGACCCACCGCAACCTGGTCTGCAACGTTCACCAGACCAGGTCATGGCTCTCGGACCTTGAAATGAAGAAGGAGATCCTGCTCTGCGCCCTCCCCTTCTTCCACAGCTACGGCCTGACCACCGGTCTTCATCTGGCCATCCTCTGCCGCTTTACCATGATTCTCCTTCCCCGTGTCGATCTGGCCGACGTGGTCAAGCGAATCCGCAAGCACCGGCCCACCATCTTCTGCGGTGTCCCTGCCATGTACAACGCCATCAACAATTACACGGGCATCACGAGTTCGGACCTCTCCTCCATCCGCCTCTGCGTCAGTGGCGGAGCCGGCCTGCCCTCCGACGTACAGGCCCGGTTCGAGGAGATGAGCGGCGGAAAATTGGTGGAGGGCTACGGCCTCTCGGAGGCTTCACCCATCGTGAGCGTGAACCCGATCTTCGGCAATCGCAAGAATGGAACCATCGGAGTGCCCGTCGCCGACACCGATGCGCGGATTGTGGACGGCGACACCGGGAAGGTCCTGCCCCAAGGCGAAGTGGGCGAGCTTTCGGTCTCCGGACCACAGGTGATGCAAGGTTACTGGAACAAACCGGAAGAGACCGCAAACGTGCTGCAGGACGGCTGGCTCAAGACGGGCGACATGGCGGTGATGGACAAGGACGGGTACTTCTCAATCGTCGACCGGAAGAAGGATCTGATCCTGAGCGCGGGAATGAACATCTATTCCCGCGAAGTGGAGGAGGTCCTCTACCAGCACCCCAACGTCCAGGATGCAGCCGTGGTCGGCGTCCCCAGCAAGGTTCGGGGCGAGGTCCCCAAGGCCTTCATCGTGCTCAAGGAAGGTCACGAGCTGACCCAACGGGACGTGATCCGCTTCTGCCATGGGAAGCTGGCTCGATTCAAGATCCCCAGATACGTGGAATTCCGGGACGAGCTTCCCAAGAGCGCGATCGGAAAAATACTGAAGCGGCTTCTAAAAGATTAGTCTTTAACTTTCTTCACTAAAGACGTTTTTCAGATTCACAAGCGGCTTCAGTCCGGATTCTCCGTTCGGTCCGGGAAGGGTATGAAGCCGGGATTCAAGATTCCCGCCGGATCGTAAAACTGCTTCCACCGTTGCAGGTCGTCCCAGCTTTCTCCAAAGTGACTCTTCCACTGTTCGGGAGTGAATTCCACCCACCCTGAGAGGTAGCGCTTTCCTCCGACTCGCATCGAGAGATCGCTGGCCGTGTTCAGTAGCTGACGGGCCAGGGGGAGCATCTGCCGGGGCACCGCGGGCAGGATTCCGAAGCCCACGATGAACTCGCCCGGGGGATGCCTGAACAGGGGAAGCGGGTCTCCCCGGAAGCGGCAGGGCCAGATCAGGGCGTGGCCGCCGGCCAGGAGCTGCGGGGGGAAGTTGGCCAGCACGCCGCCGATGTAGGCCGGGGCCTGATCCCAGGGGAGTATGGTCTCCATCCAGGGGTGGCACATGCCCCACGCCCCGCTCTGCCGCCAGAGTTCGAAGAC
Source organism: Candidatus Aminicenantota bacterium (assembly GCA_026706325.1). Lineage (GTDB taxonomy): Bacteria > Acidobacteriota > UBA6911 > RPQK01 > JAJDTT01 > JAJDTT01. The sequence continues at coordinate 3,498 of JAPOYZ010000039.1, read as the reverse complement.
CGGCTCCAGCCGATGGGCGAACTCCAGCACGGTGGAATCCTCCACCTGCAGCCTTCGATAGAAGTGCAGGCCTTCGAGCAGCTCTTCCTCCCCAGGCTCCTCGTCCTCGAACTCCACGGTCAGGTGCATGGGGAAGAACCACTCGGCGAAGGGGACCCGGACGCCTCCCATTCGCCTCAAGCCCTGAACGCACGGAGAGGCCCAGGATTCGATGTAGTCGAATCGCTGCCGGGAAAGGAGGTGCTTCTGGTCGGCCATCAGAGCGGGCAGGTCATCGTAGAGGAGATAGTAGGTCCGGACCCTGGGAGCCGCCCGGCGGAGCCGGAGCCGGGCGCTCACGATGACCGAGAACTGGCCCAGTCCGCACAAGGTGCAGAAGAAGAGCTCGGAGTTCTCCTCCGGAGAGCAGCGCACCCGGTGGCCCTCCCCCGTCACGACCTCCAGTTCCAACACCTGGTGGGCCTGGGTGCCATGGCGGTGGGAAGACACGCCGATGCCGGCCATGGAGAGCGTTCCTCCCACGGTCACGTTGAGATTGTTGGTGAGAACCGGGGGAAGCAATCCCCTTGCGGAAGTGAGGGCCACCAGGTCGCGCCACAGGACGCCCGCCTGGACCTTCACCGTCTCCCCTTCCACGGCGCCGATCCCATTCAACGAGCTGAGATCGACGAGGATCCCGTCGTGGGAGAGGGACTGGCCACTCTGGGAATGGGAAGCTCCGCGGGTCGAGACCGGCCAGCCTGCCCGGGATGCCGTTGCCACGACGGTGGCCACGTCCTCGACCGATGCCGGCGCCACCAGGGCCTTGGGAGTCTTCGTCACGATCCGGCCGAAATCGGTGGCCACGTCCCGGCGGGACTCCTGGTCCAGGTAGATCTTCCCCCGAATCAGGCGCTGGAGTTTCTCGAAATCCATGCAGTCTCCTTTGGTCAGTAACCGGAAAATGTCATCGTGGCGGCAAGTTCCGTACCGGCGCTCTCCGTCTCCCCAGGAGCCATCGGACGGCTCGTCCCAGGTCCTCCAGAATCATATAGGCGCACGGAACCAGAATCAGAATAACCGGAGACGAAAATACGACGCCGAACGCCAGGGAGACCGCCATGGGAATGAGGGACTGGGCCTGCATGCTCGTTTCCATCAGCATTGGAGTCAGTCCGGCGAAAGTGGTCACGGAGGTGAGGAAGATGGGCCGGAATCGAGCCGAACCGGCCTTCAGGATCGACTCCCGGAGCGGGACTCCGGAGCGCCTTTGCCGGTTGACGTAGTCGACCAGGATGAGGCTGTCGTTCACGACCACACCCGCCAGGGCCACGATACCGAACATGGAGGGAATACTCAGGTCGATTCCCAATATCCTGTGTCCCAGAAAGGCGCCCACCAGACCGAAGGGAATCGCGCTCATAATGAGCAGGGGCTGAAAGTAGGACCGGAGAGGTATGGCCAACAAGGCAAAGATAGCGGCCAGAGCGATGCCGAAGCCTTGCATGAGTCCATCTATGGTCTCTTTTTGTTGTTCTTGTTCACCCTCCAGTGAGTAGTTCAGATCCGGATATTCCCGCAATAGGGAGGGAAGGTAGCCCCGCTCCAGCTCCGCCAGGATTTCATTGGAGTTGGCTTTCTGAGTGTCCACTTTCGCGGTCACGCTGATGGAGCGATTCCGCTCCACCCGGCGGATGGATGCGAAACCCCGGCTCAGCTCCGAGTCGGCCACCACCGAAAACGGGACCTCTCCGCCGTCCGGGGTCCGGATCCGCATCCCCTCCATCTGTCCCAGGGAACGGCGCCGGTCGGAAGGGTACCGAACCATGATCTTGACCTCGTCCCGGCCCCGCTGAATCCGCTGGACTTCCTCTCCGTAGAAGGCTTGGCGCACCTGTCGCGCCAAGTCCGCCTGGGTCAGGCCCAGCGATTCCGCGGCCGGATGGATCTTGAGCTTGATTTCCTGCTTTCCGGCCCGGAAGGAATCAGCGATGTCATACACACCCGTAAATTGTCTCAAGTGCCTCTTCAACTTGTCGGCGGCCTGCTGCAACCGGCCGATATCGGGACCGGAGAACTGAACGTCGATGGGATCTCCCGCAGCAAAGAGTGAGGCGGAGAAAGCGAGTTCCACGGCATCGGGGATGGTTCCCGTCAGTTCCCGCCAGCGGTTGGCGATCTCGGTGCTGCTGAGGAGCTTGCCGTCTTGTGCCCGGGGCCGTTCTTCGGATGGCGCCAATTCGATGTTCGCCTCTCCCAGGTGGGCACCGGAAAACCGGGTAACCCCTCCCCTGAACCGATTCCGACTGACACGGGTAGGTTGTTCCCCCACTGATGTCAGCACATGACGAAATACGCTGGCCGAGCCGCCTCCCTGGCTGGAAGAGCCCATCTCCTCCTGGAGCACTGCGGCGGCCCGCTCCACTTTCTCCATCGCTCGGGCAGTGACATCGGCCGGAGTGCCCTGCGGCATGGTGAGGAAGGCCATCACGTTGTCCGCCTCCACCGGAGGGAAGAAATTGAACTTGATTCTTCCGCCCAGGATCACGCCGACGACCAGCACCAAGGCGGAGACGCCCACGGCTGCCGTCAGGTAGCGCCATTCGACGGCCCAGCCCAAAAAGGGTTCGTACACTCGCCTTATGAATCTCTTGAGCAGTCCGGAGATAAATTCCTGGACGCGATTCCATAAGCCGGACAATCCCCGTTTCCGCAACGTCCCGGACCGCCTCAGGTGAGAAAGGTGATGGGGAAGGATGAGCAGGGACTCGACCAGGGAAAAGACCAGGGTGGGCAGGACCACCAAGGGAATGACCCGCATGATCTTCCCGATGGGCCCTTCAATCATCAGCAGAGGAGAGAAGGCGGCCACCGTCGTCGCCACCGCAAAGAACACGGGAATCATCATCTCCTGTGTCCCGTCGGTGACCGCCCGCAGCTTGGGCTTCCCCTGTTCGTATTGGGAAAAGATATTCTCGCCCACGACAATGGCGTCGTCCACGACAATTCCCAAGACGACTATGAAAGCGAACAGGGAGATGAGATTGATGGAGACGTCCAGGTAGGGCAATGCCATAAGGCAGCCCAGAAAGGAGATGGGGATGCCCAGGCTGACCCAGAACGCCAGACCGACTCTCAGAAACAGCGTCAGAGTCAGCACCACCAGCGCCAGCCCCGCCAGGCCGTTTTTGATCATCAGATCGAGCCGGCTCCGCAGGATGCGGGATTCGTCCCTCCAAGTGGTCAGGGTCAGGCCCTCCGGCAACTGTATCTGCTTCTGCCTGACGTAATCGCGAACGGTGGCGGCAATCTCCAAAGCGCTTTGCCTCCCGACTCGGAACACCTGGACCAGAATCGCCGGCTGGCCGTCGAACCGGGCCGACTGGTCGGTCTCGGCGAATCCGTCCACGACTCGGGCGACGTCTCCCAGAAGGACCCGGGTACCGTCCGGCCTCGAGAGCAGAGTCAACTGCCGGAACTCCTCCCCCACATAGGCTTGGCTCTTGGTTCTCAGCAGGA
>JAPOYZ010000599.1:15918-16873 GCA_026706325.1 Candidatus Aminicenantota bacterium | reverse complement strand
ACCGGTCCCTGGGGGTGCGGGGAGTATTCCGCGTGGGACGGCGGCTCCGCGGATTCGATACGGCGGTTCTCTTCCAGAACGCGTTCGAGGCGGCGCTGCTGGCGCTGACGGCGCGCATTCCGAACCGGATCGGCTACACCACCGACGGACGGCGGCTCCTGCTGACTCGGGGCGTTCGCCCCCGAATCAAGGACCTTGGCCGTCACCAGACCTACTACTATCTGGACCTGCTGTTCCAGGCGGGCGTCTCTTCCGTCGACTATCTGGAAGACTCCTCCTTCCGGCCCGACATCCATCTCACGCCCTCCCGGGCGCAACTGGAGTCGGCCGACTCCCTGCTCGGCGAGGCGGGCGCCGAGGACGGCAGGCCCCTGGTGGGCCTGAATCCGGGAGCGGCCTTCGGTTCCGCCAAGCGATGGTTTCCGGAGCGCTACGCGGAAGTGGCCGATCGCCTGATCGAGGAGATGGGTGCCGAGGTCGTGCTCCTGGGCTCCAGTTCGGAGACGCCGATTGCGGTCCGGGTCCGGGAGCACATGAAACAGACTCCCCGATTCCTGGTGGGACGGACCTCGCTCTCCGCCCTCATCGGGGTGTTGGCCCGGTGCCGGTTGTTTCTGGGAAACGATTCGGGCCCCATGCACCTGTCGGCGGCGCTGGGAGTGCCGATGGTGGCGGTATTCGGATCCACCGACGAAGTGGCCACGGGACCCTTGAGCCCGAACGCGACCGTCATCCACAAGCACGTGGAGTGCAGCCCCTGCCTGCTCCGGGAGTGTCCCATCGACCTGCGCTGTTTCGATCGCATTCACTCCGGGGAGGTCTACCGGGCGGCCCGCAGGCTGTTGACCGAAAATCAGGCTCCGGGACGCCCGTGATACGATGGCCTTCCGTCTCGAGGGACCATATCAGCCCGTGGCAAAAGTCGTCCCTGCATCCCGGCGGACTGCGTTGCGAT
>JAPOYZ010000599.1:0-15855 GCA_026706325.1 Candidatus Aminicenantota bacterium | reverse complement strand
CATACTCCCGGTATGCGCGCCCATAGCGCCTTGTCCGGCGGGCGCAGGAACGGTTTCGGTGCTCGCGAGACTTTCGCCACGGACTGCTATGCTCCGAAACATCTCCTCCCTTGCTTCCGGCAGCACCCGCCCCGCCCCCTCGACTTCCCTGAACTCTCCGGAAAAGATCCTGATCGTCCGGTTGGGCGCGCTCGGCGACATCGTTCACGCCCTGCCGGCCCAACAGCAGATCCACCGCCGCTTCCCCGATTGTGAGATTCACTGGCTGGTCGAGCCCCACTACCACGGCCTGCTGAAGACAGTTCCCGGCATCCATCGAATCTGGACCGCCGACACCAAGCGTTGGCGGCGCCGGCCCCGGACGGCGTGGGATCTGGTCCACCTGATCCGGGCCTTGCGGCGGGAGCGCTTCGACCTGGCGCTGGATTTTCAGGGCCTGATCAAGTCGGCGTTCCTGGCCCGCCTTTCCGGAGCCGGGAGGCGGATGGGATTCTGCCGGGAACGATGCCGCGAGCCCGCGGCGGCCGGTTTCTATACCGACACCGTCCCCACCAGCGGAAAAGGCCACGTCATCGATCTGAACCTGGAGCTGGCAGGGTCGTTGGGCTGCGCCGGAGAGTCCACGGCCCGGGTGCCTTTTCGGATCCCCGCCGACGCGAAGCACTACGTCGATTCCCGGTTGCAGGCGGTCGGAAACGTCCGGCCGGTCCTGTTGAATCCGGGCGCCGGATGGCCCACCAAGCGCTGGCCCGCCCGCAGGTTCGCCCGTCTGGGCGCCGAGATCCGGCGGCGCCTGGATCTTCCCGTGCTCATCACCTACGGTCCGGGAGAGGAGGAACTGGTCCGGGAGATCCGGGACTGCTCCCGGCCCGGGTCCGTGGTCAGCTTCCCCACCACGATCCTGGAACTGGCGGCGCTCTGCCGGCGCGCCTGCCTGATGGTGGCGGGGGACACGGGTCCCCTTCATCTGGCGGTTGCGGTGGGAACCCCGGCGGTGGCGGTGATGGGTCCCTCCATCGCCCGGCGCAACGGACCCTTCCACCCGGAAGATCGGATCGTCAAGCGTTACCTCTACTGCTCGGACTGCAACAAGCGGAGCTGCGGGGAGTTCATCTGCATGAACATTTCCGTGGAACAGGTCTTCCGGGCCGTCCGCCGGCGGTTGTCGGCGGCCGTGGAAGGACCGGCGTCCCGATGACCGTGGTTCAGAGAATCCGGGTTCCCGCGGGTCTCGCCTTCGGGTTCCTGCTTTTCGTGTTCGCCCAGCCGCGTCCGGACCTGTTCTGGCTCGGCATGCCGGTGGCGGCGCTGGGAGCCGGCATCCGCCTCTGGGCCTCGGGACACCTGGACAAGTGGCGCGGGCTGGCCCGGACGGGACCCTACCGCCTGACCCGGAATCCTCTCTACCTGGGGTCCTTTCTGGCCGGTCTCGGCTTCACCGCGGCGGCGGCGGAGCTTTGGCTGCTCCTGGTCTATCTCGTCCTGTTCCCGGGCATCTATTGGCCGGTGATACTTCGTGAAGAGCGGGAAATGCTCAGCCATTACGGGGACGACTACGCGGAGTATGCCGCCGGGGTGCCCCGGTTCTGTCCGTTTTGGTTCCCAGGCCCCGTCGTCGCCGGAGCCGGCACGACCGCTCGTTTCCGGTGGAATCTCTTCCTCCGGAACCGGGAATACCGTTTCCTCATCTCGGTGGTCCTGGCAGCAATCTTTTTCTTCTGGAAAATGGGATGAGGCGCCCAATGCCCGGCTACCGGCGGTGGGCGCGCCTGCTGCCGGTCCTCCCCCTGATTCTGGCGCCCGCCCTGCATTGCGACCCGCTCCCGGCCGGGCCCGGGACGCCGCGGCCGCTCCTGGACCGGGAAACTCGTTACAGCGCGCCTTTCCAGGCCGGAGAGAAGCTGCGATACGAGGTCAACTGGAAGCCCCTGTTCGCCTCTCCGGCCTTCAAGGCGGGGGAGTTGGCCTTCACCGTGAAACGTTCCCGCTATCGGAAGAGGCCGGCCTGGACCATCACCATGGAGGCCGTATCGGCCGGCCGGCTGGTGGAAGTCGCCAGGATCTCGGTGCGGAATCGTTTCGAGTCCATTGTCGACGCGCGGAATTTCCATTCCTATCGGATCTTCCGGGAGCATCGCGAGGGCAAACGCAAGCGCGATCTGCTCTCCGTCTTCGACTACGGCAGGGACACCGCGTTCTTCCGTGATCTGGACGTGTCCCGCGACCCGCCGCGGGAGCTTCACAACCGCACTTCCGATGGGATACCGGGGCCGGTCACGGACCTGCTTTCGGCCATCTACGTGGCGCGGCTCCAGCGGCTGGAGGACGGGAGCCGGTACCGTGCGCATCTGGCCGACCGGGGCAAGTTCAAGGAGATGCTGGTCCGGGTGGAGGAGACGGAGCGAGTCGAACTCCGGGTCGGGGCTTTCGACACGGTCCGGCTCCGGGTCGAGGAGGGAATCCTCTCGAAGGGCAGAACGCTTCGGGTCTGGTACTCGCGGGACCATCTTCGAGTTCCCGTCAAGTTCGAGGCCGAGGTCAAGTTCGGCCGGGTTTACGGTGAACTCATCGGGCTGGAGGCGGGCGCCGTGGGGCGGGGACTGATCCGGAGCCGGTAGCCGGGTGCCCGTTCCGCGGGATTTTGCGGGTGGGCAGGTCGAGGCGGCCGGGTCAAGCGGGTTCCACCTGATCTTCCGGTGATAGAATGTCGCCGGCCTGAGAAGCAGGGTGGGCGATCGCCTTCCGGCAGCCGCCGGGCGGAGGAAAGTCCGAACACCTCAGGGCAGCGTGCTTCCTAACGGGAAGGGGGGGTGACCCTACGGAAAGTGCCACAGAAAAGATACCGCCCTCGGTTCCGTTGCCGGGACCGCGGGTAAGGGTGAAATGGCGGGGTAAGAGCCCACCGCTTCGATGGTGACATCGGAGGCACGGTAAACCCCACGCGGTGCAAGGCCAAATAGGCTCCGTACGAGTCGGCCCGGCTCATTCGCCGGCCCCCGGGCCAGGCGGAGGCGGAGCGGGTAGGCCGCCCGAGGGCCGGGGCGACCCGGCTCCTAGAGGAATGATCGCCACCCCGTCCTTTCGGGCGGGGTACAGAATTCGGCTTACAGCCCTGCTTTTCAGGACCTGCATTGATCCACTTCCGGCATGAGCAGTGATTCGCATCCATCAAGGTCCCCCGCCTACGAGGGCGGCCTCACGGACATCCAGGGCATCCGGGTCGGGCACGCCGTAGATCCGCGGCGGCCCACCGGAGTCACCGTCGTCCTCCCGGAACGGGAAGTGATGGCCGGAGTGGACATTCGCGGCTCCGCTCCCGGCACCCGCGAAACCGCCCTGCTGGACCCGGTGCGTTCGGTGAAGCGCATCCACGCCGTGGTGCTCTCCGGCGGCAGCGCCTTCGGTCTGGACGCGGCTTCCGGAGTGGTCCGGTACCTGGAGGAACGGGGGGTGGGGTACCAGACGCCGGTGGCCCGGGTCCCCATCGTGCCGTCGGCCATCCTCTTCGACCTGGCGCTGGGAGACGCATCCGTCCGGCCGGGCCCCGAATTGGGACGCCGGGCCTGCCGGAACGCCGCGGCCGGACCGGTCCCCGAGGGCAACGCCGGCGCGGGAGCCGGGGCCACCGTGGGCAAGATACTGGGTCACGAACACGCCATGAAAGGGGGGGTGGGTTCGGCGGCCATCCGGACCGGACCCCTCGTCGTGGCGGCCCTGGTGGCGGTCAATGCGGTCGGCGACGTCATCGATCCGGAAACCGGCAGGATCCTTGCCGGAGCCCGCGGCGCCGGCGGGAGAGGATTCGCCGACACCATGGCCGTCCTGAAGGAACGGGGACTTCCAAAACGCCGTTCCGCCGAGGACGAGAACACGACCTTGGGTGTGGTCGCCACCAACGCCGAGTTCGACAAGGCGTCGCTGACCAAGATCGCTCAGATGGCCCACGACGGACTGGCCCGGACCATCCTTCCGGTGCACATGCCGTCGGACGGCGATACCGTCTTCGCGCTTTCAACTGAATCCGTTCAAGGCCCGGAACTGGGTCTGGTGGGGGCTCTTGCGGCCCAGGTCACCGCCAGGGCCGTGGTCCGCGCCGTCCTCCACGCGGAGCCGCTTCCCGGATACCCCTGCGCGTCGGACTACCTGTAGGGATTCCCCTTTCTGGTAAGATAACCACCCTCTCAGGTGGGGACGTAGCTCAGCTCGGAAGAGCGCCTGAATCGCACTCAGGAGGTCGTGGGTTCGAATCCCATCGTCTCCACCAGTCAATTCAATAAAATGCGATCCTGCTTCGGAACTCAGCCGAGAAGCCCGGCTCCTATTCCAAGGGGGGTTCCATTCTCGGCCTACGGCCGCGATCCCTGATCAGTAGCGAAGATTTGCTCGAAAATCGGGCATCCTTCCCGCCGCCGCGAGCTCTCCCCATTCGTCCAACCGGCCGCGATGCGACTTCCAAAACTGTGCACAGAGCTCGAAGTACTCAAGAACGACCTCTCGTTCGCCAATCTCAAGGAGCGCTCTGGCAAGCATCATATTCGGCCCGAATGAACGGAGTACGGGTGAGCCTGGTGTCATACCAGCCGCAATCAGCCGGGATTTTGCTTCCTCGATTTTGCCCTTGCGCAAGGCAATTCGGCCCATCATGAGGTTGCCCTGGTGGACTCGGTCTCCGTAATTTCGACCAGCTTTCGTGTTTTGCAGCATGAGTTCCGCATACTGACGAGCCTTGTCAAGCTGATCCGCCGCGAATGCCGATTTCGCGAGCTGGTCCAATAGTAAGTCTCGGTCCGATTCCCCCGATAGTTCGTATGCTGTTTCCAGTTGCTCCAATTGCTCCTCGGAGATCTCCTGGTCCGTTGCTCCAGACCCCAGATAAGCCAACAAGCCATACGTAAACCCGAGCTTCTTCGGCCACTTCGGATTGGACGGATCGAGAGATTGGGCGTGCTTGAGAAATTCGATCGAAGTCCTGCGGTTGCCGTGGGCGAAGAATTGTTCTGCGTTCGCCAGCACCATTGCGTTTTGGGGTTGACTTTTGACTTGATCCATCCAGGCTTTCCTGGCCTGCGAATAACCCTCCGGGTCACGAATGTGATCAATACCTGCCTCGGGATGTACCAAGACTTCCGATTCCGGCGAGTTTCGGATGAGCCACAGCACGTGCCGGCGTATCGCGACCTTGGCCGAGTCGTCGTGGATAGATCGTATCCCGTCGTAATAGCCGAGAAGCATCGTCCGTGAAGTCACGTCATTCGGATCGATTGCCAGTTTCTCTTCGAGTGACGCAACCTGTTCCGAGCTAAGCTCGCGGCCGGTTTTCAGGTCGAAGTAGACCCACTTCTCGCCGGATGAAACCTCAGGATTACCCTTGGGCGATTCAGTGGATTGTGCGCCAAGACCCACAGGCCCGAGAACAACGGCCAAAATGGTGACCAGGGATGCCATGAACACTTCCTTTCGCATTTTCTCTTCTTCCCTACTCCGCACCCTATTGTGGGTTTCCATATGCCCAAACTAACCCGGAAGGCTCGAAGGATCAACGGCTTGGAAGTTTCCGGCGAGCATGGTCCGGCTACCAAACACCGCAACATCGCCTGAGCGCCATCAGCGGCGGTTTCCTAGCCGCCGAACGCCAGCGTGACAAACTTAGAGCGCGAGATGGGGACACGAGATGGGGACAGTCCCGTTCTCGGTGTCTTCCAGTACAGTATCCGGATCAATGCGCAGTGGCGAATCTGTTTTCGTTGGGGAGAGGATGGACCCTACGAAGTCGAGATCGTGGATTATCACTGAGGAGATCGAGGCGATGAGCTTCAAGAATGGGATGCGACCGGTACACCCGGGAGAGATCTTACGGGAGGAACTGGATGCGCTCGGGATGTCGGCCAATGCACTGTCGAAGGCGTTGGATATGCCCGTGAATCGAATTACGGCGATCCTGAATGGGCAGCGGGGTGTAACGGCCAATACGGCATTGCGTTTGGCGCGTTACTTCGGGACAACCCCGCAGGTGTGGCTGAACCTGCAAAAGACCTGGGAACTAAGGCGGGAAGAAATCGAGTCTGGCCGCCGGATTGCCGAGCGTGTCCAGCCCCGGCAAATGGCTTCTTGGTGACCAGCGACGTATCACTGCACGAGGAGTTTCGTGGAGAGCAATCGAAATCAGGTGAGTTCCATACCTGCGTACGGCCGCATGGAGTTGTTCCTCTATGCCCTCTTGGTGTTCGCATGTCTCCTCACCATGCCTGTCATTTACTGCCAATGACAGGGAGTCAATTCCGGACTTTTGACTATTGCCGATTGGTGCATCTGGACGATCTTCGTAGTCGAGTACGGAGTCCCTCTGATGTTCACCCCCAACAGGAAGAGATGCATCGTAGGGAACTGGCTGAAAGTTCGGACCGAGATAAGGACAGTGTCGTTCTCGGGCACGTTCTCCCACGTGGTGACGTAGCTCAGCTCGGAAGAGCGGCTGAATCGCACTCAGGAGGTCGTGGGTTCGAATCCCATCGTCTCCACCAATCTCATCACCCGAAGGTGCCTTGTTTGACGATGCGTTTGCAGCCAGCCTGCAGGTTGCCAGGCGCATCGATCACTCGGTGGTTCCCCTCGAAGATCGTCAGCCACGTGACTTCGACCTCTTGTACAGCGCCTCCGATTGACGCTTCAATCCCTCGCCGACATCGGTGAAACCTACGCGCATATAACCGCCAGCACAAAGCAAAACCAGCGGCGCAAGCACGCCGGTCAATCGGTCCGTGTTGTGGTAAAGGCAGCTCGTCTCGCTTACGGGCTCCAGATGCTGCTCCCGCTCTGCAGCCAGGAGCCAACGCGCTCCGAATGTCTTGCCCCAGGCAATGAGCCGGGGGTCTTCGAACGCGGAGACGGTCTCGGTGATTCCCACCTTGGCAGGCCCCATCCTGACCAGCAGATGAGCGGGCGAACCGATCCTGAAATCGGTCCGTGCTTGAGGCGTGAACGGATTCCACTCGCCGTATCTCTCAACGTCCGTTAAAACCTGCCAGACCAAACCGGCCGGTGCGTCGATCCGGATGGGCTCAGTCCGTACCTGCAGGTCGCTCATGCTCGACAGTCTGGCAAACGAGAAGGGGACAGTCACGTTTTCGCGCACGCGGCAGACCACTCAGACGACTTGCACCCACGCGTGACGATCAGCTTCGGATCGCTCCCACTGCTCCAGCCGGTGACAAACCTCTGACCGTCCGGACGGTCCTCGCCTGAACGACATCCGTGAGCCAACTCAGGCGGAAAAATCACATTTACCGGTAGCCGTCGTTTCGCAGGAGGATCGATATGAAGGTCGCCGGCCGCATTTCCGTTTTGATGATCGTCTTCGCCTGCCCGTCGCTGGAGGCGCAACCGCGCGCGCCGGAACTCCGTTTCCACTTCGGAACCGCGAGTTTCTGGGAGGCTCGCCGACACGTCGCGGCCGGAGCCTCCTGCCGCTACTACTTCGGGAAGAGCGGCTGGGCCGTAGAGCCCGAATATTCGTTCATGACAGACAACACTCACCAGGACCATATGCTGATCATGAACCTGGTCAAGGATCTTACCCGCCCGTCGCGCAACGCCGTCCTCTACACGCTCCTGGGAGGCGGCATGAACTGGCATCGCGCCCGCGTGCCGGGTCTGGGGGGACTGGGATGGGGGATGGGAGTCAAGGTCTGGGCCAACGACCGGTTCTTCATTTCGCCCCAGTTCCGTCTCGGTCTCGAGCCCAACCTTCGGTTTTCCGTCTACCTGGGTTTTGCGAAACGCCGTGAAAGGAGGCACCCATGACAACCGCACGCGTGATCCTGTACTGCGTCACAGTCTCGTCGTTGATCCTGCAACCGATGTTCGGGCAAGAACGCAAGATCGACCTGCGGGGAGAGGCCGGCTACACCCTGGGACTGGAAGACACGCCTCCCCACGCTTGGCTGGGCGGCGGAGCCGTCACCGCTGCCGCCGGCCGGAACATCAGGGTCGGAGTAGAAATCCTGAATGCGAACCTGTTCGGCAAGATCAAGTATTACAAGAGGCGCGCCCTCTTGGTCACTCCGATCCTGGAGTATGAATTTTCACCGGACCGGCGCATCAATCCCTACCTGGTGGTGGGATTCGGATTCACCCAGTACCGGAGTTTGGAACCCAACGTGGAGCACTATTATGACCGGTCGCTCCCGGAGTTCGAGTGGCGCAAGGAGGGAAGCTTCAACTTCACCGGAGGGTTTGGCCTCCGGCTGTTCTTGAGCAAGCGTATCTTTGTGGCCCCGGAAATTCGTATCGGGTTGATTCCCGTGGTGCATTCCACGGTCGCCGTGGGCTACGCTTTTTGACGCGGCATCCGGAATCGACGACCGCAACGCGAGTCAACTGGGGTCGGTCCCCGGGAGCGACAATCGTTGTGAGCGCCAGGAGTCGCCCCGGTCGATCCGGAATCCGGATTCGGTGTTCTCGAACGCCGGCCGGCGCTTCAGTTCGCGTTGGTGGAAGAGGGCCGATTGGGGTCCGCCCCAACGTTCCAGCGCCTTCCAGTCACTCCGAAAGAACGCCAGACGGATCTCTTCCATCTCCTGTTCCTCGTCGGACGTGAGCGGACGGCAGGCCTTCGGCCATTGCCCCCGGGTCCAGCGGCGCAAGAGCCGATTGTCCTGCGCCAATCCGGCATCGTCGCGGGCGACGGCCACGACCCGGGTCCGGATTCCGTTCTGTTGCAATGCCCGCCAGAGTGGCGCGTGAGCCGATCCCCAGGACACCATGTTCCCGACTCTGCCGGAACCGGAGTCCGCGTAGACGAAAGTGGCCTTCCCGGGGCTGATGGAAATGGGGAGCTCCTGGGGAAAGTACCGGACCCAGACCATCTCTTTCCGGGTGCAATAGCGGCGGGGGAGGAATTGGCGGGGAATGTCCAAGTCATCGAAGACGGCGACTTTTTCCTGTTCGGAGTTGAGCCAACGCTCCTGCGGGTGCTCCAGGATGTAATCGAGGGCCAGAAGCCGGCGCATCAGGACGGGACCGGAGGCGGTGTGGCGATGGCGCACGTTCTCGATGCCCAGCGCACGGTAGATGGCCTTGCCGGAGATCCGGCAGGGCCGGGCGGCAGCCGGCAGACTGGCCAGATTCTCTTCGACCGCCTGGCGGCGATCCCGCAAGCAGCGGACGAACCGGCGCGCCCGATGAGGCCGCGCGTGCAGGTAGCTGCAGAACTGGGAGCGGGTGAACAGGCCGCTGTGCCGGCAGACCAGGGCGATCCACTCGGCCTCGGGGCCCGTCCAACCGAGGGGTTTCAGTTGGAATTCGCGGTGTGGTTGTTCCGGGATCATCGACCGTCCACCTCCTTTCGGCGTTCGCCTCGATCCGGCAGGATATGGTTGACTACAAGGTCCTAAATTAATTGTAAGAAACGTTGTTCGCGTCTGCGGCGTGAGATGGGGACAGTCCCGTTCTCGCGAGACGGGATTCGTACGCGTATGGACACCCAAAAAAACAGGGAGCCGTTTCCGGCTCCCTGGGGTCATAACACCCGGCAGCGATGCCGCCGGGGGGATGTAACCTATTCAATGTAGGCGCAGCTCGCCACCGGGTCAACTGCGAGGCAACGCGGGAAACGAGACGGGGACAGTCCCATTTTCGCTCCCGTCTGCGTAACGGCCAGCGCGAAAGTGGTCCGCTCCGCGCCGGTGCCGGCCGTGGAAAGGTTTCGCCCAGCGTGTAGAGTAGGACGACGATCTTGAGTGTTCGTAGAGCCGCTCCGGTTTCGGCCCCGGTCGGCCGGCGGAGGGAAGAGGAGGCGCCATGACAAGGGGTGAAGTCAATCGAAGGGAATTCTTGAAGGGGTCCGGGGCAGTGGCCACCGTTGCCGCGGCCTCCCCGGTTCTGACCTCGGTCCCGGCCGCAGCGGCCGGCGCCAACGATCGCATCCGTTTCGCGGTCATCGGTTGCGGAGGGCAGGGACGGCGCTCACACATCGGCCGGTTCCCCAAGGGAGTCAACACCGAGATCGTCTACGTGTGCGACCCGGACGAAGAGCGGCGAAATCAGGCCTCCACCGAGGCCGGCGGCGCCAGACCGGTGGACGACCTGCGGAGAATCCTCGAGGATCCTGATATCGACGCGGTGACCATCGCGACCCCCGACCACTGGCATACTCCGGCGGCGATCCTGGCGTTGGACGCCGGCAAGCACGTCTACCTGGAGAAGCCCTGCTCCCACAACCTCCGTGAAGGCCGGCTCCTGGTGGAAGCCGCCCGGCGTTCCGGCCGGGTCCTCCAGCACGGGACCCAGGCCCGCAGCAGCCAAGGTTTCGTCGAGGCGGTCCGGATGCTCCACGACGGGATCATCGGGGACGTGCTCGTCGCCAAGGCCTGGAACGTGCAGAAGCGGCGCAACATCGGGCGCGAGCAGCCCGGCCCGCCGCCGGACGGGTTCGACTACGATCTCTGGTTGGGTCCGGCTCCCAGGGTCCCGTTCCAGAAGAACCGGCACCACTATTCCTGGCACTGGTGGTACGACTTCGGCACGGGCGATCTGGGAAACGACGGCGTGCACGAGTTCGACATGGCCCGCTGGGGCCTGGGACTGGACGGGCACCCCACCCAGGTGGCCGTGGCCGGAGGCAAGTTCTTCTTCGACGACGACCAGGAGTTCCCCGACACCGTCACCGCGACCTTCGACTATCCGGGCAACGGAGGAGTCGGTGAGCGCCGGCAGTTGGTGTTCGAGATGAGGATCTGGTCCGGCAACCATCCCTACGACGTGGACGGCGGCGTCGAGTTCCTGGGGACCGGAGGAAAGATGATGTTCAGCCGCCGGGGACGGTTCCAGCTCTGGGACGAGGAGAACAGGCCGCTCGACAAACGGCCGGCCGTCATGCCGAGGATGGACATGACGAGCAACTTCCTGACCTGGGTGCAGGCGATTCGAGGGCAGGCCGATCTCACGGCCGACGCCGGGACGGCGCACCTGTCCACCTCGCTTTGCCACCTGGCCAACATCGCCGTGAGGGTGGGCCGATCCTTCCACTTCGATCCGGAGACAGAGCGGATCGCCGGCGACGAGAAAGCGGACGCCCTGCTCGCCCGCACTTACCGGAAGGGCCACTGGGCCATCCCCCGCGGGGCGTAACCCGGCTCAGGGCCGACTCAGGGCAATGGTCTCGATGAAGGTGGTCTCTTCCCGGGAGAGCCGCAACGATCGAACCGCCAGGTCCTCCACCATGTGGTCCCGATTGGTGGTTCCCGTAAGGGGCTGCATCCCCACCTCCAGGGCGAACCGGAAGACCACCTGGGCGGGGCCGACCCCCAGACGGCCGGCGATCTCCCGCACCCGGGGGTGGAACAGGACCGGGCGATTGGCCGTCAGGAGCGAGAATCCCTGGTAGACGATCCCGTGGGCGCGGCAGATCTCCCGGACCCGGTAGTCCCAGCCCAGGACGGCGAAGCACCGGTTCTGCACCACCATGGGCTTGACCTCGGCCTTCCGGCAGAGTTCGTCGAGTTGTTCGGCGCTGACGTTGCTGATCCCGATCACGCGGGTTCCGCCCGACTTGTAGATCCCTTCGATGGCCTCCCAGACCTCCCAGTCCTCCGGCCCCAGTCCCATTCGCGAATAAGGACCGTGCAGGACGTATGAATCCAGGGTGTCGGTGTGCAGATGCCGGAGGGAGCTCCGGAAAGATTGCCCCACCTGGGTGGTGATGTCGGCGGACGCGTCGTAAGGGGTCCGGTGGTCCTGGCCACCGGCGGACGTGAACTTGGTCTGCAGGAAGAGCGATTCCCGCTCGATTCCCTGGCGGCTCAGATCCAGCAGGGCGTCCCCCACCCGGGCCTCGTCGTAGTGGATGATCTGGTTGGCGGTGTCGATGGCGGTGAAGCCGCTCGAGACCGCCAGCTTGACCAGGCGTGTGGTCTCTTCCTTCTTCCAGGCGGTCCCGTACATGAACTCGGGCATGGCAACGCCGTTGTAGGTCCGGTGGCTCCCCATCTTCAGGCCTCGCCGCGCAGACTGCGGTAGTAATTCAGGCTGATTTTCGCCTCTTCGCTGGTGAATCCCTCGTATGGAGGCAGCAGGCGAATGGGAAACGTGGGGTCCGTCAGCCAGACCATCAGCTTGTCGTAGGCTCCGTCGATCATGGGCCGGTTCAGGTGGCCGAAGAGGCCTTCCCCGTGGCGCCTGAACTTCTCGGCGATCTCCAGCGCCCGGGCCATGTCCCCCTTCCGGCCGGCGTCGAAGTACTCGCGGGTCAGACGGGGAAACGCCCCGTGCATGCTGCAGAGAAGGGAGCACTCTCCGAACTGGCAGGCGTAGGCGAAGCAGGTTTCGAGCATGAAGTGCTGCATCTCGGGCGCCTTGACCATCCAGTCCCGGACCCGGTTCATGTCGGTCGTGCTCTGTTTGCTGGCCACCAGGTTGGGGACCTGGTCCAGGATCCTCCGGTAGTCGTCACCGGTCAGGAGGCGCTTGGTCCGAACCAGGTTGTAGTGCAGGAAATCGGAATCGGGAAACCGGCCGCAGACGGTCTTGAAGAACGCCATCATCTCCGTGTCCTCAAGCGCTCCCCAAGCGGGCAGGGAGATCTGAAACGATCGAATCCCCTGGGTGTGGGCATACTCAAGCCGCTCCACGACCTGCTCCATGGCCAGGGAGATGACCCCCACCTGGGCCTCGATGCCGGAGCCGGACATCTCTTCCACGAAAACGTCCACCACCTCGCGGAAGCGGGTGTCCGACATGGCGTAGCCTTCGCCCGCCGTCCCCATGATGTAGAGCCGCCCGGCTCCCAGCGTCTGCAGCCGCCGGATCAGTCCCCGGAAATGCTCCTGGTCCAGAGAAAAATCGGAGTTCCACGGAATGTCCACGGCGCCCAGCATTCCGGCCTTCGTTCGCTTTCGCACTCCTGAATTCCGGCTCATGGCGTTGGTCTCCGCATACCGCACACGAGGATACGTTCGAGGGGTGGACAAACCAAGAGGCGTCAGTCGTCCGCCGCGGCGAAGCGGTAGGAAAAGAGGCTGGTGGCGTTGTCCGACTGGATGTGAAGCCGCACCTTCTCCCCCACAAAGGCGGAAAGGTCCTTCCGGCCGGGACCCCAGGTGACGTGAAAATCTGTCTCGTCCCCCTTTTCCAGGCCGTTGCAGTCCTCGAAGGCATAGCCGGGCGCAACCGCTCCATCGTGAATGACCCGGATCCGGACGGTGCCGAAGAAAGAGTAGGCGTTGAGGTAGAGTTTGGGTCCGGCCACCGTCACCGCCTCGGTCATGACGTCGCCGCCCCGGATCCCGCTGCGCAGCGCCACGAAACCGTCCTTGCGCAGGGTCAGGACCCCGATAGAGCTCTTCCACATTCCGGAAGTGCCATGGGCCTGGGGGCGGCCCGAATACCAGAGATAGAGTTCGTTCCCTTTCAGGACCGGCGGGTTTCCGGAGGGCGTGGACCAGGCCCCGTCCCAGCTTCCGGGAGCGCCCACGGGCAGGAATTCCTGCCGCCGTCCGACCCGGCGCCAGTGGGCCGGATCGCGGGCGCTGGCCAATTGTGTCGGCCCCAGCTCGGTGGAGGAGTGGAGCATGCCGATGAACCCGATGTACTGGTTTCCGTAGGCGAAGGCGGTCATGACGTACATCTGGTCCCGGGGATGGTCCAGATCGTCCGGCTTGAGGATCGTCTTCAGCGGGGTCCAATGGACGAAGTCCTTGCTGGTGGAGAGGGCGATGACGCGGCGGTACCCTTTCCACTCCACCACGAAGTGATCCATGATGGTTCCGAACCGCCGCGTCGTGGCCAGGTATTGGCGGCCCAGCGGATCGTAGACCATCGCCCCGGCGTCGCCGCCCCGGGGGACCAGAATCTCCTCTCCCAGGGTCCAGCGGATCCCGTCGGGAGAGAACGCCGCGTACATTCCGTGCCGGTCCCGTATGGCCTGCAACAAGGCCTTCCGCGCCCGGTTCTTTTCCTCCCGATTCATGTCGGGGCGCTCCAGGTCCGACTCGGCGCCGGTGGGGCGTTGCTGGTACATGCCCATCTTGTAACGCCGCGCCGGATCCGGCTCGTCAGGGTCCTTGACCACGCCCCAGGGGTCGAGGCCCCAGGAGGCGGGCACTTCCGGCGTGGGGTAGACGACGTTGTTGGCGGCCGAGCCGTCGACCGGCACGAGCCCCAGGTTCGGTTTCTCCCAGACGATGCCGTCCTTGGAAGTGGCGTAGCACATGAGGTATCCGCGTCCCGTGCGGCGGTACATGGGGGTGTTGGCGGAGAAGTACCACATCTTGAAGAGCTTCTCTTCCCGGTCGTAGAGGACCGACCCCCAGAGCTGCACCGCGTGCCCTTCCCAGGGGCGGTCGGGCGCCAATACCGGATCGCGGCGGATCCGGGTCGGATTCTTGACCACCCGGCTGAATCCGGGACGGTCCTGCACCTCTTCGTCGTCCAGGAAGAGGTGCAGCCCCGGGTCGTGGAGTTCCCGTCCTCCCTTGATCCGTTCGGCGTGGGACGACGCCCGGGCCTGGACCGGGGCCGCCAGGACGATCAGGAGAACGGTTGCAGTGACGGTGCCGATGGAACTGAGATTTGGTTTCCGCATGATTTCCTCGAAGAGTCCGGGTTCCGCCCGCCGGGAACCGGGACCGACGGGAGTGACGGAAAAGGGTAACATGAGGGCGGGTAGCGGCACCCCCCGCGGGTGCCCTCTTGGACACGTTTTCGCTATGCCAACGGATGTGGAGGCGCCATGAATAGTCGGCCGGCCCGGAAACGATGGGAAAATCTTGGTGTGGTCCTGCTGATCCTGATCGGCGGGGCCGCATCCTGCACTCGGGATGAGGTGGGAACCATGGAACAACCGGAGAGCGGAGGAGATCTGCTCGTCTTTTTCGGCACCTACACCAGGACCGACAGCGAAGGGATCTACACCTACCGGATGGATCCCGAATCGGGGACTCTGGAACGCCTTTCGGTGGTCTCGGGTATCGAAAACCCTTCCTTCCTGGCGCTCCACCCCAACGGCCGCTATCTCTACGCCGTCAGCGAGATCGGCGAGTTCGAGGGCGGCAAGACGGGGACCGTCTCCGCCTATTCCATCGATTCTTCCAGTGGCCAACTCTCCTTCCTGAACCTGCAGCCTTCGGCCGGCGCCATTCCGTGCCATCTGGTGGTGGACCGGACCGGACGCACCTTGCTGTTGGCCAACTACTCGGGGGGAAGCGTCGCCTCCTTCCCCATCGATTCCGAAGGCCGCCTGGGCCCTGCAATTTCGGTCATCCAACATGAGGGTTCCAGCGTGGACCCGGTGCGGCAGACGGGTCCCCGGGCCCACAGCATCAACCTGGATCCGGAGAACCGGTTCGCCGTGGCGGCGGATCTGGGCACGGACGAGGTCCTGGTCTATCGATTCGACGCCGGAACGGGAGAAATGGAACCGAATACGCCGGCCTCGGTCTCGGTCGACCCCGGTGGGGGACCCCGCCATTTTGCCTTCCATCCCAGCGGCCGGTTCGGCTACGTCATCAACGAGATGGGCTCCACCGTGACCGCCTTCCGTTACGATGGCGAGAAGGGGACGCTGGATCCGATTCAGACCATCACCACGCTTCCCGAAGATTTCGAGGGCGTCACCCACACGGCCGAGGTGCGGGTCCATCCTTCGGGCCGCTTCCTCTACGGTTCCAACCGCGGACACGACAGTATCGCCATCTTTGCCATCGACCAGGAGACGGGCCGGCTGACCGCCCGGGGACAGGAACCGACCCGCGGGAAGACGCCTCGGAACTTCGAGATCGATCCCACGGGGACCTGGCTGCTGGCGGCCAACCAGGACTCGGACAGCGTCATGGTCTCCGGGTCGATCCGGAAGACCATGAC